>NZ_JAMQHY010000051.1:67051-73288 GCF_023845705.1 Clostridium sp. ZBS15 | reverse complement strand
ATTCCTAAGTTCAATTACTCAGTCCAGCTTTACTTATGAATATATCAACATTATCTTAAAATATACCCTTATAAAAACATTTAAGTTTTATTTTAATTTAGATAAATCTATTGTAAATTCTTCTCCTACTTTTTTGTATTCACCATCCATCCTACCACTATTTTCTGGATATTTAGCTGCATATGGAGTTAATTTTAATAATTTTGCATTTTCATTAAGATTTCCATCAATAGTTTCTATCTTAAATAGCCCTGAATTTTTATCACCATGAGATAAATAAAATTCTACTTTATTCCCTAAATCATCAGTTCCTTTTAACTCAACAGCATAATCTGATTTTATTTTAGGTGTATTTATTGAAGCATAAATCTTTTGACCAAGTGAATTGTCTGTATATTTTTCTAATATATATTCTTGACCATTTTCTAGAGTGAATTTATTATTAAGTGGAATTTCCTTAGTATCTATTCTTAATTGATCACCATTAGTTTTAAATTCAAAATCCCACTTTCCCTTTTGCATTCTATCAGGCAACATTACATTTGAACATGAAATTTTTATATTTAAGTCTCCACTTAGGTCATTATCTTTCAAATCATAAGTGATAACTGATTGTGTAGTATAATCATCAATCTTTTTAGCGCTCCCACCTGATCCCGCACTCATATTTTTTCCATTTATATAGATATTACAATCAGGAATACCAGATTCATCATCTTTTAATTTTTTATCAGAACTTACATTACAAGAAACTGTCATTTCATCTCCATCTAATATTACTTCATTTAATTGAACTGTTATTCCTTTATCTGTTATTGATTTATTTATAACAGTTTTATATTCATCTAAGTTTCTTTCTATTCCTAAATAACTAGCTATATCGTTATTAATTATATAACTAACCTTTGATAGTGCAGATACTCCTATATCACTTCCCAACATCCCTATTGTTAAAGCTGCAATAGCAACTGCTGCTATCATTCCTCTTTTTCTAGGTTTCTTTTTTGAGATTGACTTTCTAAAATTAGATTTTATTTTTTTCCTCTCTAAGTCATTAAAATAATGTTTTTCATAACCATCTATATTTATATTAATTTCATTCAACATATCATATATATCTTTATTCATATTTCTACCCTCTACTTTCTAATATCTTAAATATTTTTTGAATCTTTTTCTTTCCTCTCGATAATCTGTTATATACGACTTCTCGTTTAATTCCCATTTCTTTTGTTATATCACTTATGTCTTTCTCATCAACATAAAACTTATAAAATAGATCTCTATCTTTTTCTTTTAAACAACTTAACATCTCTTCAATATCAGATTCTAATTCACTCTTTACAATCTCTTCATGAACATTATCTGGAGTACTTATATTTAAATCATCTATATTTTCATATTCTAATCCTTTTAAATATTTTCTCTTATAATCAATACACTTAAACTTGGCTATTCCAGCAACCCAATTTTTAAAATCACCTTTGTTTTCATCAAAACTTTCAATATTATTCCAAATACCCAAAAGTATATCGTTAATACATTCATCTTGAATACTTTGTAGATTATATAAATGCTTTTTAACTATAGATTTAATAATCCACCCATAATTATCAATGACATAATCTAAAGCTTTTTCATTTTTCTTTCTTAATTCAAAAATAAAGTTTCCTTCTTCAATTTTCATTTTTAACCTTCTCCCTAAAGCAAGCTTGCAATATTAATTTAGGCATATTAAAAATAATATTTATTCAATTAACTTTAACCATGCCTTATCCCTTACACTTAATACTTCGTTTAAAATGTACTATATCTATCATCTCTTATATAAATTTCTATTTAATTTATAGTTTTAAATAACAAAATGCATATAAAAATAGGACTATATGTATATCTTAAATATACAATATAGTCCTGTTTAGCCTTTATTATTAGTTTTATTCTCTATTTTAATAAAGTGTTGATGTATACATAAGTAAACCATGATAAAATAATTGCATATACTAACGCATATTTAAAACAGAGCCTATTTTTTAAACTTAAATTCTTTATATACTTTCCAAGTTCCTTCAGTCCAATTATATATTGTAACATTATCAAACAAACATTCAAATTCACAGGAATACTGATTTATATATTCCCATAT
This sequence comes from Clostridium sp. ZBS15, assembly GCF_023845705.1. Classification (NCBI taxonomy): domain Bacteria; kingdom Bacillati; phylum Bacillota; class Clostridia; order Eubacteriales; family Clostridiaceae; genus Clostridium; species Clostridium sp. ZBS15. Next base: position 71,142 of record NZ_JAMQHY010000051.1, on the reverse strand, counting down.
CTTTGTATAAATAGATCTTATTCTTTTTGATGCTAAAGTTATATGAAATGTTTTATCTTTTCCATCACTTTTGTCAAATTCAATATATGGAACTAAGCTCATTTTTTCTATTATTTTATCATGAATTATTTTACCTTCATCAGACATCTCTACATTCATATACACTACTCTATCACCAAAATGATCATAACCACTTATTTTAAAAGGTGCCGTCTTTTCTGTTTGAGTTACTTCTTCAAGAATATTAATTAATTCTATAATATCCCCATCATATTCAAAAGGAGCTTTAATAGTAAAATGAGCTGGTAATTTAGACGATTTTGCCTTTAAATTCTTAAAAAGCTCTCGCCTTAAATTATTATTAAAATCTCCTGCTTCTCCTTTTACTACGCATACTACTACATACCTCATAAAACTTCTCCTTTTCTTTGTTATTTACTTATTATTACCTCATTTCCTATTTCGTATTTATCTATTTTACTTATATTAAAATCAAAATTCACATCCATAGTTTTATCTTTTGGTACATTGTTAAATTCTACAACATATCCAAACTCATCATTTAGGTCTTTATAAAAACTCATATTCTTTCTACTCTCATAACTATTTGAATAATTGACATTTTTAATGTCCAATTGATAATCCATAAATATATTAGTTACCATTAATAAACTTTCTTTTTCTGACTCTCCTTTGCAATATACCTTTATTTTATTGTCATTTCTTTCTATATTATATATTTCTCCCTTACTTCCATCATAAAAATCAAATGATTTTAAATACTTTACATTATCTTTTATTTCTTTGTAATTATTTATTTTCTCGTAGTACTCACTTCTATCTTCATTTTCACACATTTCATTTAATCTATCATAAGAAACATAACTAACTAAAGGTATTATACTTATCTTTTCTGATTCTTTAAATTTATCATAATTAAGTGATTCACAAACAAATTTTCCATTAGTTCCATTTTCTTTTGAAGCACTACTACCACCTCGTTTTGCTTTATACATTTTATCTCCAACTTGTAATATGATACAAGAATGATGTGAGTCTGATGGCTCATCCTTTTCGAATCTATTTTCTATCCATGGACCACTATAATTAATTGTTGTTCCCATAATATCTGATTCTATGTTATTTACTGTAAAATCAAATTCTGGTATTTTAGTATTCATTTTCTTTTTAACTGACTCTTTAAATGACTTTGAGAAATCTACATCTGCATCTATTCCAACATTAATTTTATAAGTAGGTATTACAATATCTACTCTTAAACTATCTTTTTCAAGAAATTCTTCTTCGTCACTTTCTTCGTTTATATTTATAAAAAATGTTTTATCATCTTTATAATCATTCCAATAGCCTGAACTATCTCTAAAATTTTCTCCAAATGTAACTATACTTATCAAATTATCTGCTTTTTCTTTATCAATAGATTCTTTACTTTCTACTTTAACTAATATTTTCAACTTGTGTTTTGTTGCAATAGCACTATCTAAAGTTATTTTAAATCCATTTTGCTCAACACTTTTATTTATTTTAACTGAATAGTCCTCTTCCTTATCATAACTTGTATTTTCACAAGTTACCGAAGCCTGACTTATATTATCATCCGCTAAAACCTTAACTTCTCCTACTCCTAAGCTTGTCATAAACACCATAACACCAAGTATTGGTCCTAGTATTTTGCTTAATCTTTTATTTAGCATTAAAATTCCCCCATTTAAATTCAACTTTAATTTTAAGCATTAAGTTATTTAGATAATTCAACTTCATTTCCTATTTTAAATTTATCTATTTGATTTATAATAGATTCAATATTTAAATTTATCATTCTATCTTTCTCCACATTATTAAATTCTACAACATATCCTAAATCCTCATTAGAATCTTTATAGAAACTTTTATTTTTACCATTATTATACATATAGTTAAACATAATATTGTTCTCATCGAATTCATAATTCATAAACATATTACTTGCCATTAAAAGACCTGCTTTATCTGTATTTCCTTTACAATAAACTTTTATTTTATTGTCTTTTCTTTCTATATTATATATCTCTCCCTTAGTTCCATCAGAAAATTCAAATGATTTTAAATATCTAACATTACTAAGAGTTTCTTTATTAGAATTTAATTTTTCATTATTATTTATTTCATCTTCATTATACATTTTGTTTATTTCATCTCTAGACATATAACAGACTATTGGTATTAAACTTAATTTTTGGTTATCTTTAACTTTATCATAAGTTGCTGATTTGCTTTCATATGTTTCTATAATATTTTCATGATTTGAAGAATGACTGCCTGATTTCTCTGTTTTATACATCCTATCTCCAGCTTTTAATATAATTAAAGAATATTGAGATTCTACAGGATCTTTTCGTCTTTCATCAAAGTCTTGCCATGGTGTAGTATACTCAAATCTTGTTCCCATAACATTAGACTCCAATTTATTTAATGTAAAATTGAATTCTGGTATTTTAGACGATGATTTCATTTCTAATGTATTTTTAAATGATTCTGAAAAATCTACATAAGCATCTATTCCTACATTAATTTTATAACTTGGAATTACTATATCCACTCTTAACTCTCCCTTTTCTGGAAATTCTTCATCATCATCAATTTCTTTTTCTATAGTTAATAATAAAGTTTTATCGTTTATATAATCCTCTGATCCGCCTCCACCCCAGCAATCACTTTTTCCAAATGTAACTTCTGATATTATATTATTATAATTTTCTGTATCAAAAGGCTTATCACTTTGAATTTTCACTTGTACTTTTAAATCATGTTTTGTTCCAATAACATTATCTAATGTTACTTTAAAACCATTTTGTTCAACAGTTTTATTAATATTGATAGAATAATCTTTCTCTTTTTCGGAAATTGTATTTTCACAAATTACTGAAGCCTTATTTATATTATCATCTGCTAAAGCTTTAACTTGTCCTAGCCCTAAGCTTGTCATAAACACCATAACACCAAGTATTGGTCCTAATATTCTGCTTAATTTTTTATTTAACATTAAAATTCCCCCTTAATCATTTACTTATTTTTACTTTATAATTATATTCTACCATATCAAATCTTTTTATGCATATGTCTATACACATATCTCTCACCTTTCTAATACCTTGTAAGTTATATTTAGAACAATTATTTTATGATATAATGTATATATTAATGCCAATTGGAGTGAAATGTATGAATAAGATTAAGTTAAGAAATTGTCAGTTAAATTTTAATAAATTAAAAGACATTATATGTATTGCAACTTTTGGAAGTTATAATGAAACTTGTTTTGATAAAAACAGAAGTGATATAGATGTTATGATCTTATCTATTAATGAACTTGAATGGGAAGATGAAATTGAAATTGAAGATTACTTAACTCCAATTCTAAAAAATCATTTTCAACATGATAATATACATATTACATTTATAACTGGTTTTGTTTATCCATTTGGTGAACTACTTATAAATAGTAATGATAAGATAATTATTTTAGAAGAAAAATATTTAGATTACGTTCTTGGATACTCTACTTTTAAAAGAGATCGGGAGTACTTAGAAATAATAAGAGAAGAAAATTTAAAAGATTTAAAGGAGTATAGAAATGGTTTATTATAAATACAAAAAAGAAAAACTAGAAGAAAAATTTTCTGAAAGTAAGGTTTTTTTAGTTAGAATAAGGGAATGTCTAAAAAGAAGTCCCAATAGTGAAGATGAAATAATTGATGAAGCTATGATATCTTATTTCAATTCTTTTTGTGAATTTATAATTGATATGTGTGAAACTTACTTAGTTTCTACTGATAATTTCATTCCAAATAAATCTGGACCAGATATAATTCAATTATCTAGTGACTTTGGATTTATATCTAAAGAAGATTCAAAAAGACTTCAAGGAATTGTTAAACTAAGAAATAGATATATACATGATTATTATCAAAGAAAATTATCAAGAGATAGAATTTTAAATGTTTGTAGGAAAGAAATTAAAACATTAGATATATTTCTTGAAATATCTACTGAAAAAATAACTTTAGTTCTAAAAGAACAAAATCGCTAAG
>NZ_JAMQHY010000051.1:49445-66957 GCF_023845705.1 Clostridium sp. ZBS15 | reverse complement strand
TTAATAATATAAATTCCTAAAGAATAAAAAAATATTACTGGAATTCACAATTTCCAGTAATATTTTAATAATTAATTTACAAACTGCACAAAAATATCTATAGCATCATCGAAAGATTTACCATATACTATCTATTACAAAATCTATCTTTTCAATAGCTTTTTCTATGGCCTTGGTTTTTTCTTCTTCTGTTGTCCCTGTTCCATCTACTAATAATTCTTTAAATTTTTCAATCCCCATAAATTTCATTATACTTTCTATATAATGAACACCTTTATCCATCACCATCTTTAGTAATACATTCATTTTTGCTCCAGATGATTGTATATATACAGCACCTCTTGGTTTATCATTTAATAACCCCTCTGGTTTTTCTCCATCTTTTATATCAACTGTTTTTCCATCCATAACTATACAATCAATGTATTCTTTTAATGGAGCTGGAAAAGACATACTCCACATTGGTGCAGCAATTACATATACATCTGCTTCTTTAAATTGATCTGTTAGTTTAACTATTTTATGAACTTCTTCTTGTTGTTTTTTGTCCAGTTTATTAAATGCTTCTTCATTTACTAGACAGCTTCTCTTTTCAAAATATTCATACTCAAGTCTTGGTATATGACACTTATATAAATCTAATTCCTCCATTTCAAAGTCATCATGTCTCTCTAAAAATCTATTTACAAAAGCTCTTCCTACAGTTTTACTTGCAGACAAATTTTCAGGCTTTGAGTTTACAGTTATATAAAGTAATTTTTTCATAAGAACACTCCTTGCACTCACCTATTTATTTTATTATTTGCAATTTAGTGTACTTAATACATTTAGCACAAATAAAGAAACTGTAAAAACTAAAAACTTGATAGTTCACAGTAATATACCTCATAGTTATACTATGGTAAAGGATTTTAAGAGAACATAATCTATATTTGTATAAATTTAATTTTATTTACATAATTACTATAATTTAATTCCATAAATTATGTATAATAAGAATATAAAGTATTGAACACTCGTATTATTATGCGAGTAAGTTGTTTATTAAACTATTGGATAAATTAGAATTTGGAGGTTAATCATGAAAAAATGGTATGATGAGGAGTACAAATTTGAAATTGAGGTAACTGGGTTTCTTCGCAGTGACCATACAGAGCGGTATTGCCGAAACGGCGAGGAAGTTGGGGATAAGTATACCTGCACCTATGGATGTCCCATAAATTCGGATGGACAGGGTATCTGTTCCAAGGTTATGATGATTATGTTCCCAATCATGGAGTCAGTCAGAAGTGGTGGAGATTTAGAGAATATTGGTGGCAATAGTAAATATAGCAAGGACATTGTATGCCCAGATGGCTGCGTCATGTTCAGGCTGACAGCAAAGAAACTTGACAATGAGAATTTTTATAAGGGAAAGTTTTTTGATTAGTTTTGATTTTTATTGTGCTAAGTTTGAAGATAACCTAAATATATAAATTATTAGGATTAGGAAGTAACGTGGACAAATTAATTTGTCCACTTCTATACGTTCTATTATCAACATTGGTTTAAAACAGAGCCAATTCTTTAATAAATTTGCCTCTATTTTAAATATATTTTTAATTAAAATTTCTTACCATTTAATGATTAGTTTTGATTATCTTACTTACTATTTAAATATACGTTTTGAAAGTTTGTCTGTAATAAAAAATGGGCTTTTATAGAATAATATGGAATTTAGTAAAAATAATATAATAATAAATCCAGATTCTATTACAATATAATATATATATTCATTAGGCTTAGCTACAAATGGAAATAAATTAAATATTGACTGCTTCTTGGGATTAATAATCCAATATAACCAATATACAAGGGAAAATCCATACCCTATATATGAGTTAGAAAAAATATTTGCTATAGTCATAGATAATGTTCCCAAAAGTAATGTACTAAACAATGAAATAATTAAAAATTGTAAATGTGTAATAGGCTCATTTAAAGATAGCTCACTATTAAAGTACATTTTAATATAAAAAATTCCATTTGCTAATAAGATAAAAACAGCAAGCAAAATTCCAATTATAAAATATCTAAACCAGAAGGCCTTTTCTAAGTTGCTATTTGAAACATATAATACTTCTGTCATATCATTCTGCTTATCAATTAACACAATATCTGTTATAAGTATAATACCTATCAGTGGAATATAGATTTCACAAATGTTTGTAAAATCATAATAAGTAGGAGTATACATTGATATAGACATAAGAATAATAAATAGAAGGCAACAAAGCCATTTAAGTGGTGAAAATAAGAGTTTTAAATTGTAATAAATTAAAGATATCATAAAGTTACAGTCCTCCTTGGATTGTTTCTTGAATATTTATAAAGTATACAAGAAATTATAATTAAAATCACTGATAACACTAAATACAACCCTCGATTTAATAAAATAAAATTATTATATGGAATTATATTATCTAAACGAATGACACATTTATAAAGTGAATTTGTTTGGTTTTGCCCTAAAAAAGCACTTTGAGTTGCATTAAAGATAACATAAAGAATATACAATGGAAATACAGCAATAGCTTTCTTTAGAAATAATACTAAAAACATTATAAGAGAGCTTAAAAATAATATAGTTGGAACAATAAAAGTCATATAATCTTTAAAGAAAATTTCATAATTAATTTGCCATCCAGCAGTTTGAAATCTATGGATAATATAAAAATTCATGGCTAGCCCCAATATATACACTATTGATAAAACTGGTAAAAGACATCCAATATATCTACATAAAATATAACGAATTGCAGATATTGGCTGGATAGATATAATCTCATTCATATTATATTTTACATCTTTAGTAAACAATAATATGAATAACGGAAGAATAAGCATTGCACATATTAATTGCATATATGTTACATACTTTTCAAAAAAAACAGTACTGTATCCTTTTCCATCTAGACTGATTTTCATATTCTGATTAATCTCATCAATTGTTCCTACCTTATTCCCAAATTGAGCCTTACAGGCATCTAACCAAGAGATTAAATCTAAATTTTCTTTTGATAAAATTTTATATGCTTGATCAAAGCTCAAATTTTTTTGTTCCATTTTAGTAATTAAACTTTTAATTACATTTGCATCCTCTTTTTTCATTTGGCCCTGAGATATAGTTCTATTTAAATAATCTATGGTATTAGTCTTTAATTCTTTTGGAGAAGCCTTAACATATAAATAATTTTTTGCCTCTCCAGAATGTTCCTTAATGTAAGTAATATCTTGATTATTCATAACAGGATAATGAAAAATTTCTCCCATTTGAGTTATAGCAAAGACAATAAATATTGCAATTATAATTATAAAACTTATACTTGTAATTTGTTTTTTCATTTCAAATAATGTTAATTTTAAATTTTGCATACTACATCCCTGCCTTTTTAGTCATGTAAACATAAGCTTCTTCAAGAAATACTTTTGCTGGCTTGCTATTATTCAAAGGTGATCCTTCATTTATAACTTTAGCAATAATTCCTTGTTCTTCATGTTTATAAGATAAAACATTATGCTTATTCTTAAAAGTATTAAACTCTTCCATATCAGAAAATGAACATTCCCATAAGGTTCCAGAAGCTAACTTAAATAAACTGCTTAAATCCCCATTAAATATTAACTTACCTTCATTTAAAATAGCTAATTTGTTGCAAGTATTCTCAATATCCTCAACAATATGAGTTGAAAATAAAACTGTATTATCTTGACTATACTCATTTAGTAAATTCCTTATTTTTATTCTTTCTTCCGGATCTACACCAGCAGTTGGCTCATCAACTATCAAAATTTTAGGATTATTTAACATTGCTTGAGCCAAACCTACCCGCCTTTTCATCCCACCAGATAACTCTTTGTATTTTTTCTTTCTGTCATTGTACATACCTACATTTTTTAGAACTTTTTCTATTTTCTCTTTCACTAAAGATTTATCTATGTTTGATAATATAGATATATAATTCAGTATTTCTAATACGGTAAAATCCTTATAAAATCCAAACTCTTGTGGAAGATATCCTATGTTCTTTTTGATTTCTGAATAATTTTTTGTTTTAGCTTCTAATCCTAAAATATTAACTTGTCCTTTTGTTGGTTCCATCAAAGTTGTTATTATTCTCATTAAAGTGGTTTTTCCTGAACCATTTTTCCCTAGTAAACCAAAAATCCCATTGCCAATGCTTAAATCTATATTTTTTAAAGCAATAGTATTTTTATTGAATTTCTTTTCTAATCCTTTAATTTCAATAATCATAACAATCCTCCCAATTGTATTAAGTGTACTATTTTATATAGTACTCTTAAATTATAATAAACTATAGATTATAAAAATATTAGTTATTTCTTAAAGATTTCTTAACATATTTTAGCAGTATTATATTTAAATTTACATTTTATTTGATTTTTGTATGTTACAATACTAAAATCAAGTGATTGTCTTTATAAAAAATAATTTTGCTAGTATCTAAATTTATATAACCATTTAGTGTCTTAAAATAGTTTATTAGTTTTCTATAATGGTAACTTAATAACAACCTTTGCTCCTCCTATTTCCTTTGAATTTTCTAATATAAGATTTCCACCATGTTTATTTATAATATTTTTAGTTATATAAAGTCCCATACCATAATGATTTTTAGAATTTCTACTTTTATCACCTTGATAAAACTGTTTTGTTGCTAAACTTAATTCTTCTTCACTAAAACCTCTGCCATCATCCTCTATGCTAAAACTTATATAATTATCATTTAAATCAACTTTAAATAATATTTTTCCTTTCATAGGACAATAATCTATACTATTGTTAATTAAATTTATTATTGTACGCTTTAAATCAATCTTATCTGCATTAATGCTCTCTGGAAGATTATTAATTTCAGTTATAAAATTAATTTCTTTTTCCCTTCCAAGTAAAATTGACTTTTCCTTTATTTCACTTATGAAATTTTTTAAATTTACCACTTCTTTTTTAAGAACCATTTCTTTTTCTGATTTCATAATTTCTATTAAAGATTTTATATAATACTCCATATTTTTAATTTCATTTAATATATTTTCATTAAATACCATAGCATCCGAATTTAAATTTAATTCCCTTAGTAGTTCTGAATTACCTTTAATTATAGTTAATGGTGTTTTTATGTCATGTGCTAAAGCTGCTATCTGATCTTTTCGTGATTTTTCTAAATTCCACTGTTTATTAAGTGATACATTTAATTCTAATCTCATTTTGTCTAAAGCCGATAGTACTTCGTTAACTTCAGTTATACTTGATTCTTCTGTCTCAAAATTTAGATTCTCTACCTTTATGCTTTCAGTAATATTTTTTAAAATCTTCATTTCTTTAGCTACTCTTTTACTAAAGCATTTAGATAATATTATTACTCCTAATATAAATGTTATAATAAATAAAATTACTGGACACCATTCAGCACTTGGAAGATATTTACGTAAAATAGGATTAGAAAACTGAGCCGTTAATTTATATCCTACAGCACAAACTTCATTTTCTCTTGGTATTATCTTATAGTAATTACTACCATAACTAATTCTATCTTCTTCAATCACTTTCCATATTTTTAATGCATTTTTTTCTGATACATTGCTACTAATGACTTTTCCATTTAAATCATATACCACATAATTGCATTCTTTGGGTATAAATTCCGATACTTCATCTGTTACCATAATATTGTTTCTATTTTTCTCTACCATTTGTTCATAATAATTAGCTGGTAAAATCATTCCATTTTTAAGTCCTATAATAAATAAAAATGAGATTATTATAATTTGAAGAACTGTAATTATACAAAATGTAGCTATATACGTAACAAATATTTTAGCTATGCTTTTTTGTTTCTTTATTCTTTCCACTTATAACCAATCCCCCAAACAGTTTCTATTGTATTTATACCTCTTACTTTTAGTTTACTTCTTATATTTTTAATATGTTCTACAATAGCAGTTGTATCACTATGACCATCAAATCCAAAGACGCTTTCATAAATTTGCTCCTTTGAAAATACTTGCCCATGATTTAATGCTAAATATTCACATATATTATATTCACTTTTGGTAAATGAAATTAACTCTTCATCATGATATACTTCTTTTGAATTTATATAAAATTTAAGTTCAGAAATATAAAAAGCATTTTGTTTTTCTCTACGTTCTCTTCTTAAATGTGCATTTACTCTAGCTCTTAGTTCACTTATTCCAAAAGGTTTTGTTATATAATCATCTCCACCAAAACTAAGTCCCTTAACTATATCTTCCTCCATAGTCTTTGCTGTTAAAAATAAAATAGGACAGTCTACTAAACTTCTTATTTTATTGCACAAAGTAAATCCATCAATTTCTGGCATCATTATATCCAGAAGTATTAAATCATATTTAGTGTATTGATTATATGATATTTCATTAGCATTAGAAACAGTAGTTACTATATGGCCTTCTTTTTCTAATGCAACTTTTATAATATTTAATATTCCAACTTCATCATCTATAGCTAAAATAGCAGCCACATTTATTCCCCCTAAAGATTAATAATTTTCTCATTAATATATATTAATTATACTAAAATAAGATATAATTCAAAATATTATAACCATACATAAAGATGTTATTGAAATTTTAAAATTATTTTAAACATACTTTGTACCTTCATAAAATTTAAACCAGATTCCAAAAAGTACTCCTAATAAAATAGTTAATACAACACTATTTTGAATTCCAACATAAATGCTTGCAAACCCATTAGAGTTTATTCCACTATTTACCCAATTAACAGTAAAATAATCTACAAGTCTTATTCCCCATGCACATGGTAGCCACTGCCATATTCCATCTCCAAGTCCTGTAATCATCAATGCAGAAATTAAACTTTCAAATATACCCATTCCAATAGATCCGCCGTTGCCTAATATAAAACTTATCCATAAATGAAATAGATAAAGAAAAATCTGACTTCCAAATATAATTAAGATTACATAAATATAAAAATTTAAAGGCAATAAGTTTTGCTTTAAAACATATTGAAATCCAATAAAGAAAATTCCTATTGCTAATATGGTAGATAAAAATCCTGTGAAAAGCAAAATAAGTACTTTACTTATAAGACATTTTCCTTTTCCATATTCAGTTCCTAAAATTTCCTTAAATCCTCCAGCCATAGATTCTTGTTCTACTACCATTGAAGTTACAATACCTATTACCATAGGAAATGTTAAGGATATAACTTCTAAATATCCCTGTACCTTACTTAGGCTACTCCATGATGAAAAAGAAAAATACCATAAGAATAGAAATGCTCCTATAAGTGGAACACAAATGTGAATCCAGTAAAATGATGTTCTCTTTAATTTTATAAAATCCGATTTCATTAAACGATAAATTGTAGTCATAATTATAATACCTCTTTTCTCTCATACCATATAGAAGTTATATAAGATATTGCTAAGAATAATATAATTGAAACTATCAAACCATACGGAACTGATGAATAAGAAAGAACCTCTGGAGTAAAGGTTTGACTTTCTGGCACTGCCAATAATCCATTAGGTAAAACCCCTAAAACTGGACACATAATTCTAAATGGATAAGAAAAAGGAATCATCCACCAATAACTTTCTACAGCCATAATTCCAAAGAAAATATTAGCTCCTAAACCTAAAATTATAGTCCCAAATAATCCAATCTTATTTTCTAAAAAAATATTTAATGGAACTTGCCACATAAAAGTAATAATAAGTAATGTTGTAGCATAGAATCTGTTTACTAAAGCAATTTCCTTTATACCATCTATATTGATTAAATATACACCTAACTGACTACATACTAAAATAATAGTACATGAAATAGATAAATTCTTTATTCCAATTAAAATCTTCGCAAACCATACTTTCTTCAAATCTATAGGAAGTGCTATTACTGCTTTATTTTTCATATTTCCATCAATTCTACTTAATAAACAACATCCTAATGACAGTGATCCTGGTAGCATCATATTATACCACCAGTTATAACTATCAACTTGAAAATAATCTACTGCAAAAAACATTGATAACAAAATGGTGAATATAGGGGCTAACCATACCAGTTTGTTAATAAAAGTGTGTTTTGTTTTTTTATTCTCTGCTAAAAAATATTTAAGCATTTTTTATACCTCCCTTCTATACTTTCCAGCAATATCTACAAATAATTTTTCTAATTCTTCACCTTTTCTTAGTTCTCCTTGATATCCTAAAACACCACCACATATAATTCCAATATGATCAGCAATTTGTTCTACTTCGCTTAATATATGACTTGATAATATAACTGTAATTCCTTTGCTAGGAAAAGATTTTATGAGTTCTCTAAGTTCTTGTATTCCAAAAGGATCTAGACCATTAGTTGGTTCATCTAAAATAAGTAGTTTAGGACTATTAAGTAATGCAATGGCAATTCCAAGCCTTTGTTTCATTCCCATTGAAAACTGTCCTGATTTTTTCTTTCCAGTATTTTTAAGCTCTACTATATCAAGAACTTCATCAATTCTTGAATCTGGAAGTCCCAGTACTGTAGTTCTAACTTTTAAATTTTCTCTTGCACTTAAATTTTCATATAACGGAGCACTTTCTATCAAAGACCCTATTAACTTCAAATCCTTTCTACTCCACTTATTATCATTAAATAATATTTCTCCAAAACTAGGCTGAATCATCCCTGTAATCATCTTTAATATAGTTGATTTTCCTGCACCATTAGGCCCTAATAATCCATAAATAGAATTTCTTTCAACTTTAATAGATATGTCCTTAACTGCCTCTTGTTTTTTAAATCTCTTACTTAAGTTTTTTGTTTCTAATATAATATCTTTCATTTTTTTTATTCCTCCCTACAATAAAAGAATAAATCCTAATTATAAGGAAACTATAAGGAAACAAAAAAAGATTCATCACTAAAAATTGATGAATCTTTTTATTTTCCTATATTAAATTCTAAATTGTAGGCTTTGTTTTAACAATGTGTTGATATATGCATAATTAAAGTGGACGGAGTAATTGAACTTAGGAATACTAAAAATGATTATAGTCCCATTTTAGCTTGCTCCTAATATAAAATTAAGACAAGCAGTAAATATGACAATACTCATTAAGTATTCTCAAAGTACAATTACAATGCCACTTTACCTATTGCATATATCAACAAATATTAAAAAAACATAGCTTTTTATAATCTATCTGTAACGTTTAATAGAAAACTATTTATCTTTATAATAAGCATTACTTATTTTACTAATCTATAGTCATATTAATTCCATTTTCTTTTAAATATTTATGACACTTCTTATAGTTTGGCATGACTCCTTCTACCCTGTTCCAGAATTGCTTTGAATGATTTCTGAAATCCATATGACACATTTCATGTACAACAATATAATCAATTACTTCAAGCGGAGCCATGCTTATTCGCCAATTGAAATAAGTTTCATTCTTTATATTTATGCTTGCATATCTTCTTTTTTGCTCTTTAACTGTTACTTTAGTTATCTTATCTTCAAACTCCAACTCATGTAATCTTATCCTCTCTTTAACTATATTTAAAGTCTTACTTCTATACCAATTTTCTAAGGCTTTTTTTAGTTTGTCATTCTCATATGTATTAGTATTTATAAGAAACTTTGAAATTCCTTCTATATTTGTAGTTGAGTGTTCATTGATAAAATCTATAGATATTTTCTTGACTTTATCATTGAAAATCAAACAAATAGGATATTCCTTTCCTAAATACATAAAAGTACCACCATTTATAAATTCTCTTTTCACTTTCTTATTTAAAACAGTTTTTAATTCCCTCCTCTTTTCAATAATCCAGTCATGTTTTGAATTAACAAAATTTAATATATATTCTTTTGAAGTCCTTATAGGAGCTACAACTTGTACTTCTCCATTTATATCTATTTTTATACAAATAGATTTTCTTTTTCTTCTTATAATCTGAAACTCAATAATTTCACCTTTGTATTCAAAATTCATTCAAACTCCTCCAACAGTTTAGGTTTTTATTAATCAATATAACTAAAAAGTCAGTAATAATTTTAAATTACTGACTTTTTGTTCCTCGTATATTAATATAAATTTTTTTTATTAGCAATAATAAAAAATATATAATTACTACATTAATAAATAGTTCAAATATATTAATATTCATTCCTTTATTACCATTAAATAAATTAACAAATAAATTTAAATTACTCTCATTTAATTGATATATACATAAATATCTAAATGGAAATCCAAATGAATATTCAATTATACTTCCACCTTTTGTGATAGTAGCTGGTATAATAAATGTAATAATTATGGATATCATTATACTTAACTTAAACCCTATAGTTTGTATTCTCCTCATAATTACATCCTAACAGCAAGATATTTTTTCGTATTGTTAAACACCTATCTTTAAACAGTATAAATTATTAATATCTTTTTAACAATTCATTTTAAATAGCGTTACACAAGTATTTCATCTATCCATTTTATTGCCTTTTCTATATTTTCTTCTTTATTATTTTTAATTGGTTCAAGGAAATCAATTTCTCCTATAAAATTATTATTTGGAATTTCCTTCTTTATAATCTTAAAGAATTTTGATGCTCCACCGCCTCCATGGCAAGCGAATAATCCTATGTTTTTGTTTTTTATATTATAAGTATCTAAAAAAGTATTAAATGGCGGTGCATATGTTCCTACCCATATAGGTGTACCAATAAATATATTTTCGTATTTTTCTATATCAATGTCTATGTTCTTTAGCTTTGGCTTTTCTTTAAATAATACACTTTTTCCTCCCCAAAAGAACTTCTTAAATCCTGAATTACAATAATTCTTCTCTGGTATCAATTCTAAAATATCAGCATTCAATCTCCTAGCCATAGCATTTGCTATTAGCTTTGTACTTCCTTCTAATGAATAAAATACTACTAAATTTTTCATATATACTCCCTGCTTTTCACATTTATTTTAGTAAGATACTAATATTTAATTTCTACTATATTTAATATTAGAAATATGTATTAATTACTCAGTTTCTTGATAATTAAATTTTCATAATATCATATTCTTTATACTATTATATCATAAATTTAGACTTTGACTTAATGCAACACTTATATATAATTTTCTAAATTTTACCTAGATATATTTTCTTATATATGTTGTATAATCTAAAGTATATTAAGAAAAAGTATATTATTAAATACAATATATAATTTAATGGTTATTTTAAATATATCAACAAATTACTATAAGAATAAACTAATTTGAAAGATTAGTATTTTATTCTAAGGAATGAGAAAACTATATGTAATTTATTTTATACAAAGGAGTATTATTGATGGATCAAATATTTAATACTATATTATCTAAGCTTGATTCCATTGAGCAAAATCAAAATTCAATAAAATTTGATATTAATGCTTTGCAATCTGATATTAATATATTAAAATCCGATGTTTCTTCTACTAAAATTGATGCAATTAAATTGCAATCTGATGTTTCAAATATAAATAAAAAACTTGATACCATTTACGATCAAACAGCAAATTTAACAGAATTCAGTACGGAAACTAAGGATAATTTAAATTCTATATCAGAAAAGGTAATCTAATATTAAATTTATAAAAATGGGTATAGTAAGTATTGCTTACTACACCCATTTTTATTTTTGCTTCCATTTTAAATATGTGTTTATATAGGCATTCTATTAAGATGTAATCTTAATCTACCTTTAGTACTCTTCCAGCATATTTCATATTAGATGTACTTAATGTACTTATCTTTATAAAATCTCCTGTATGAGGTGCATGAAGAAACTTATCATCCCCTATATACATTCCAACATGTGTTGAGTTTGATGATTTATTAAATACCAAGTCCCCTGGTTTTAATTCTGATAAACTAATAGGTTTTGCAAAACTTTGTTGTTCCTCCGATACTCTAGGTAACTCTATTCCTTTTGTATTAAATACATATTGCATAAGACCTGAACAATCGAACCCTTCTGGAGTTGTTCCTCCCCATAAATACGGAATTCCTAAATACTTTTGAGCTTCATTAATTATAGCTTTTGCTTCAGCAGACATGTCAGATGGTAATGTTATTGGTATTATACTGCTTGTACTATCTACTAATATATCACTATTTTCTTGTACATAATCTATAAGTTGTTTCTTTTGGTCTTCTAAATCTGTAATGTATTTTTCTATTTCCTCTTTATTTTTTTGTAACTCTTCATTTTCTTTTTCTATTTTCTTTTGCATATCATTAAGATTTTGCTCAGCATTTTTAGCTTCTTTAACAAGATTTTTATCACTCTTACACATTTGAGAAATTACTTCAACTTTCCCTACAGCATCCATTATATTTCCTGAAGTAAATAAAGCTTCTAAATATTTTAATGGTGTCACTTTAAAACCACCATTCATATGAACATTTCTTAACCTTTCAGATAACAGTTCATCCTTTTCTTCTAAATTCTTTTTAGCTATTTCTAGTTCTTCTTCATTTGCTTTTATTTCATTTTCCTTTTCTAGAATTTGCTCTTTATATTTATTTAACTTGTCCATGTTTGTTTCAATTTTACTATCATATTCTTGTATGTTTTGAATAACTTCATTTATACTTAAATTATTTGGAGCTGCAAGGACTGGTATAGTACTACTTACAGAATTTAAAAGTATAACTGCTGATATAATTATAGTTGTAAACTTCTTTTTCATCATATTCTCCTTATATAACTTTATACAATATAAAACCCTAATCTCCACTCCTTCATTTAATAACTATATGAGTAAATTTAATTTTATTAGTATAAAAGGTTACTTTTATTATAAATCAAAGTAAGTTCTTATTTTTTACGAATTTATTAATAATTTATTATTTTAAAAAAAAGTGGCTATATTAGCCACTTTCTACAAAATCTTAGCATTTCTAAGTTCAATTACTCCGCCCACTTTGCTTATGCATATATCAACACGCTACTAAAACAGAGCCATTATTTTAAATATTCTTCTAAAATTCTTCTATCAAGTTCTTCAAATTCATATTTTTCTAAATTATTTTTACTTATCCAATCTGCATCAGCATAACTTTTGTCCAAAACATATCTTTCTCTCAGTACTCCAGTATATACCTTTACTGCTTCTTCTTCATTTATACTGAATTCTTTAAATTCTTCAAGTTGAAAAATTACTGTCTTTAACATTTTATTTGCTGCTTTACTTAAAGATCTTTCACAATCTTTTTTTCCTTTTAAGGGTGTGTTAAGTAATGACCATATTTCCTGTTGTCCTCTTTTAACCTTCTTTTTTAAAACTAAAATGTTGTTAAAATCATCTTTTAATATTAATACACATCCAATAATATTCATAGCTGTATTCTCCCCACATTTAATCTCTTGTATTTTATTTATAAATAAATTATAACTCAATAGTCTAAATTATGAAACATATTTGACATAATTTTTAAATTAATAAAAGTTTTTAATAATGTGAATAGAAAATTTTTCACATCTTACTATTTTTATTAAATCCGATGTAAAATTAATAATTTAATATTATAAATTAAATTTTAAATGTATTCTTAAATATATTCTCATTTTTTTAAAAAATTTTTAATAATCTGTTAATTTAATCAAGGTGTAAATATAAAAAAAATAAGTTATATTATACTTAAGAAAAGGTTTTAAACTAAAAAAATTATTATAAAATATTTTTAAAATCGGAGGGATTATTATGAACTATGGAACACTAAAAAAATCTAAATTACACTTAGTAGCTAATGCTACTAAAAATATCTCTCAAAATAAAAGTTTAGAAAATTCATTAGATTTATCAGAAATTTTAACAAAAATATGGAATCGTATTTCTAATTTATTTAATAATAATTCAGAAGCTATTTATGATTGTAACAAGTATTATTCTTATAATCATAATAATAAATATACAGTTGAAGATCCTACTGAGATAACATTAATTTCATCAAGAAGAACTTTTTATTAAAACGAATATTTTACAATTAATATAAATTTTATACAATAATTATTATTGAAGTCTCAAACTGTCTTAAAACAGTCTGAGACTTCCTTTTTTCATCTTTGAATAATCTCTGAATTTATTTGATATTTATACTTTAACTTAATATATTCCACATTTTGAGCTATCTTTTATGTAAAATCAATTGTGCAAAAACTTCCATATTCTCTGGTGTAATCGTATTAAATATGCTATAATTTAACTATACTTTAAATGAAAGGATGAATACATAATGAACGAACCAAAAATCGGACAAATATCTAAAAGAGAACTTATTGTTACAAAAGATACACTAGCAGTTAATGTTGGAAGTGGAAGCGTTGAAGTTTTTGCTACTCCAATGGTTGCAGCTATAATGGAAGGTGCTGCTGCTGATTTAGCTCAAACTTTTTTAGAAGATATTTATACTACTGTTGGTACAAAAATCACAGTAAATCATCTAGCAGCAACTGCAGAAGGTGTTAAAGTTTTTGCTGAAGCTGAGCTTACAGCCGTAGACGGTCGTAAATATTCTTTTTCATTAAAGGCATTTGATAATAAAGGCTTAATTGCTACTGGTGAGCATGAGCGTGTATGTATAAAAAAAGATAGCTTTATAAACAAAGCAATTGAACGTAAAAATTCATAGTTTTGTTTTATATATTCCCAAAATCTTATTTAACCAAAAAGAGCCTAACAAAATGATTGCAAAAATCAATTTGTTAGGCTCTTTTCTACCCCTGGGGCAATGTCATAAAGCTAAGCTTGGATAAATTGGAAAATAGAAAAATAAATATTCAGAAAATAAGGTTTTGAAGGAAATTCCTCTATAATCAATACTGCATTATTAGTATTGATGGAGGAATTTTTTATGTTTAAAATTTATAATTTAAAAGAAGGAATAAAAACAACAAATAAAATTATAAATGATATAATGTTTTTATATGATTTTAGGAGTAAAAAAACTTATTTCACAAGGATGGGACGAAGCAAAATGAAATTTAATGACATAATATTATTTATACTAAATTTTGTTAAAAAAACATTACAAATTGAATTAGATGACTTTTTTAAAAAAGTACATGAAAATGATATAACTATTACCAAACAAGCTTTCTCGCAAGCCCGCCGAAAGGTTTTACCTGAAGCTTTTATATACCTTTTAGATAAAATAAATGAAGGATTCTATAGTGTACCATTTAAAAAATATCGTGGATATAGATTATTAGCCATTGATGGTACAGTCCTGCAGTTACATAATAGCGAAGAACTTAAGAATACATATGGATATATAGAAAATCAAAATGCTAAAGTGGCTCGTGCACGAGCTTCTGCATTATATGATATAGAAAATGATATGATAGTAGCTTCAAAATTAGAACATTATAGAATAGGTGAAAGAGAGACTGCTGAAAAGCTACTTAATAAACTTTGTGAATTAGGTAAATATAATGATTTGATATTGTTTGATAGAGGGTATCCTTCAAAAGATTTTATAGACTTTATTGAAACTAAAAATTTAAAATATTTAATGAGGGTAAGTACTAGGTTTTTAAAGATTGTTGTTAACGCCCCGAAGGAAGATCAAGTTATAGAAGTTAAACATAATCAAGTTACTCTAAAAATAAGAGTTATAAAGTTTAAATTAGATTCTGGAATTACAGAAATATTAATAACAAATATATTTGATGAAGGCTTTTCAGTTGCGGATTTTAAAGAACTTTATTTTAAAAGATGGGCAATTGAAGTTAAATATAATGAAATTAAAAATAAACTACAAATTGAAAATTTTACTGGTAAAACTCAAATGGCTATAGAGCAAGATTTTTATGCAACAATATACTTAGCAAATATGGTTTCCCTAGCCAAGAAAGATGCTGAAAGAAGCATGGCAGAAAAATATACTGATAAAAATTTAAAATACGAATACAAAATTAATACTAATATACTAATCGGTAAACTTAAAGATACATTAATTACTTTAATAGCCATGAACAATCCATGGAAACGCTCACGAATGTTAAAGTTTATTCAAGAAGAAATTGAAAGAAATGTAATTCCAATAAGACCCAATAGAACATTTGAAAGAAAAGAAAATAGAAATACTCAAATGATAAATAGAATGAATAAAAAAAGATCACTATAAAATACAATATTATGTATTTATGAAAAAACTTTCATTTAATACTAATGAGAGTTTTTTTGTTATGTTTAAAATAAAAAGTATACATATATCACTAATAATTTATTTAAGAAAAGTCCGTGAAAATACGGACTTTTCTTTGAAAATATATCATTTTGTATTTTTTTGAAGCTTAACTTACTGACATTGACCCCTGGGGTCCAAAAAATGGTAATAAGAAAGGTTATTGCATTATATTAACAAGATCTCTAAAATCATCTCAAATTTTTTTACTCTATAATATGCTCATGATCATATATATGTTTTTCACAATATGCATAATCACCTTTACATTTACTACAATATCTAAACAACATATTAGGATCATCTTTATCCGTCATTCCACATACTGCACATTTATGTCTGTATTGTTTTTTATTTGCTTTTATTGACTTTTTATATTCACTCATTCTTATTACAGAACCTTTTCTAACTCTTGTTTCTTTATAATCACTTTTTCCAAAGAACAACAAGTAGTTAATTATTGGTACTATACATACAATTACACCTATAAATCCTCCACCATTAATTAATGAAGAAACTATATCAAATACTATTTTGGCCCATGCTAGATACCCTAACCATTTCATTTTTACAGGTATTATAAAAAATAATAATATAGTATATTCAGGAAATAGTTTTGCAAATGCTAAGAAAATTGATAATGTAACTGCTGCACCTGTTGCAGGAATTCCTGTTAAAAATGATATTATTATAGTACTTAACATTCCAACAAAAAAATAAACATTAAATTTAAATCCACCCCATACATTCTCTAATGTGGTGCCTACAATATAATCAAAATACAGACCTAATGCTACCATAAATATACTTCCACTTAAAGGCGGTATTAATACAAATGTAATAAGTCTCCAAATTTCACCATTCATTATAGCTTGTGGAGATAAAACTAATTTATTTACATAACTAAAGTTACCTAAAATAATGTATGTTACCGCATACACAAAAGCACTTAAGCTAATAACTAACCACATTAAATTAGGTATATAATATTTACCAAACTTTCTTTCTAGTTTATTAAGCCATTTCATTTGTGAACTTCCTTTCTAAAAATACTATTTGCTTTCTTATAATTTTACCATAAAGCTTTCCATAATAAAACAAAAAGCAGAGCCTTCCCAAACTCTGCTTTTCTTTTTCTATTGTATCTTAAGATACAATACTTTAAATTATGGCTATGTTTTAAATGTGTGTTGATATATGCAATAGGTAAA
>NZ_JAMQHY010000051.1:5602-49302 GCF_023845705.1 Clostridium sp. ZBS15 | reverse complement strand
TTATGCATATATCAACACTTATTTAGTCTATATTTTAATAAATATTTATTTTACACTTTCAATAATTTTTATAGTGTTTTCTTCACTTATTCCCTTATCTGAATTTATAGAATATGACAAATCATTGTCATTCCATTTTGCAGCGTTAATAACATCATCATTTCCTTTTAATGAAACAATTTTATCATTTATATTTAAACTCTTTTCTATTTCATATTTAAAATTAGAAGTATTATCTTCTTTAGAAAGCTCTTTCTTCACTTCAAGATCTAATTTCACATTACTATTTTCATAACTTATTAATATATTATTATTTTCTTTAAGGTTTATATTTTTTATATCTTTATTTTCTATAACTTCTTGAGGTGTTTTGATAGAAAAATCTATGTTTGAATTTAATTCATCTAAATTTTTAAAATTTCTATTTAAGTTTTCATAATTCTGAACTGATTTAATTTTATTACTATCAGTGTAATTATTATCATATGCTGCTTGTATTATTGGTTCTGAATTATTTAAAGAATTTTCTTTTATATTAGTTTCTATTTTTTGTTCAATGTTTTTTTCTTTAGGAATTTCTTCTTTGGTGTTATTTGAACTTTTATTAGTTGCATTATTATTTGACACATTATTACTTATTGAGTTATTGCTTACTGAATTTTTATTATAATTATCTTTAGTTTTTTCTAATGAAGTTTCATCCTCTAACTCTAATTTCTTTTCATTATCTTCATATGTATCTGCGTCTATGCCATTTACATTTGAGCTTTCATTACTGTTATCTTTTATCTGATTAAATGATATTTCTTTTTTGTCATTTAATGACATTTTCATTTTATCATTTAAACTCATTTTTACATTAACTGAAAATACAATAATACTAAAGCACGCTGCTGCTGCTAAAGTTCCTAAATTTCTATAACTTCTCTTTTTGAATTTGCCTTTTGTATTTTCTTGATTTATAGAATCTATATTATTTAATATTCTTTTTTTCATTTCATCATCTACAGTAATTTTATCCATAGTCTTTTTATAATTCTTGCTCAAAATCATATTCCTCCTTTAATTTGTCTTTTAGTATGTTTCTGGCTCTATGCAATAATGACCGTACTGTAGATTCCTTTTTATTAATTAAATTTGAAATTTGAATTGTAGAATAATCTTCATAATAAAATAAATGTATAACCTCTCTATATTTAGCAGGTAACTTCATAACAGCCTCAAAAACATCATGATTTAAATAAGTATCATAGTATGGAAGCTCTTGAAACTCTTCTCTTTTTTTAAACCAAGAAGATTTCAATTTATTTTTACAAATATTTCTACTCACACATATAAGCCATGCTTTTTTATGATCTTCATTTTCAAATTCATTTGTACCTTGAATTAGTTTAAGTAAAACTTCTTGTAATACATCTTCAGCATCATGTATATTTTTCATATATGAATATCCAAGTCTTAATATCATATCCCCATATTTGTCTAAATCTCGTGAGATATGTTCATCTATATATAGTGAATTACCCATAAGGTAGCTTCCCCCTTCACTTATAAAACAATTAAGTAACATAAAATGTTGCATTAATATGAAATTTTCTTTTATTTATCTATAATTATCTTTAATACTATATTTTTTCTTATTATTCATTTAATATCCAAGCTATACTACCCAATTACTTTTCTAAAAGTATTAAGATAATAATTAAAAATTCTTACTTTAATATTAATGTAATATACTTTATTATACTAAAATAAGCTATATTATTGAAAAAACAATAATATAGCTTATTTTTAATTAAATAAAATTCCGTTTAATACCTTAAATATTATTCATTTAATAAAGTATGTATTATTCTTGTTGCATCCATATATTTAGCAATTGATTTTCCATGGTTTAATCTGTTTATCACTCTAGATACAAATTCTGACATATCAGCACTTGTAAACCACTCAGCATCTTTTAATGATTGTGGTATATACGTTAAATTAGTAGAGTAAATTCTCTTTATCAATCCTTCTTCATAAGCTTTATTGAACTTATTAAGACCTTCAGTAAAGAATGCAAATGTGGCAGCTACATATACATTTCTAGCGCCTCTGCTTTTTAATTCTTTTGCAATATCAAGAACAGATTCACCAGATGCTATCATATCATCAACAATTAAAACATCTTTTCCAGTAACATCTCTTCCCATATATTCATGTTGTACTATAGGATTTTTTCCATTGACTATAGTTGTATGGTCTCTTCTCTTATAGAATAATCCAACATCAACCCCTAAAACACTTGAATAGTAAATAGCTCTATCCATTGCTCCAGTATCCGGACTTATTACTAGTAATCTTTCTTTATCAAGCTCTAATGATTTTTCATTTAATATAATTGATTTTACTATATCATAAGTTGGATAAATATTTTCAAAAGATAATAATGGAATAGCATTTTGAATATTAGGGTCATGAACATCAAATGTAAGTATTTCATCTACACCTAATCTTTCAAGTTCTTGAAGTGCTAAAGCACAATCTAAAGATTCTCTACCTTTACGTCTGTGTTGTCTTGATTCATAAAGAAGTGGCATTATTACAGTAATTCTAGCAGCTTTTCCTCTAATAGCTGAAACTGTTCTTTTTATGTCTTGGAAATGTTCATCAGGACCTTTATGATTTTTGAAACCAAACATTTTATATGTACAACTATAATTTCCAACGTCACATAATATGTAAATATCTTTTCCCCTCACTGTTTCAGAAATCTTAACCTTTCCTTCACCATTAGAAAATCTTATTTCATTAATTGGTATTAAGAATGACTCTTCTTCTTTTCTAGTAGTTCTTATAAAGTCATCTATGGCCTTACCTAACTCTTTACAGCTTTCTAATGCTATTATTCCAAGTTCATGATTTAATTCAGTCATTAGTTTCTCTCCCTTTATTTATAATTTATCTTTTATTTTTAAATATATTACCTATTAACAGTATATACTAAAAATGCATTTATATAAATATGTTATCATAATTTTAGTAAAATATTATATATCTATTATACTATATATTTATTAATCTGCATAATATACATCATTAGAAATATTTTATTTCTTCCTATCTAATCTCACTCTTTTTAATTTAAATGTATATTTTTCCAACATTTGAAATATTAAATAATAAAGAGATTCATTTATATATAGAATTTAACTAAACTCTATAGTAATTAATATGCATTCAAATTCATTTTGTATATCTTTTATTTTAGCTTAACTTATTTTTTGTGAGCTTAATAAAAGATATGTATAAATTATAAAAATTAGAAAAGAGGGATTTATTATGTCAAATCTATCATTTAAGGTATATGAAAGAAGTGTAAAAGAAAATAAAAAGGGTCTTAGAAGAACCGGATTAATTCCAGGTGTAATCTTTGGTGAATTCTTAAAAGAATCAATTCCTGTAAAAATGCCTACTGGTGAATTTAATAAGATGATAACAAATAACAATAGTGGTTCTATTATAACTTTAAATTTAAATGATAAAAAAATTAATTGTGTAGTTAAAGAAATTCAAAAACTTAGTCCTAGCAAAATTTTACATGTTAGCTTTCAATCTGTAAAACCAAATGAAAAAATTAAGATGAGAATACCTATTAAATATGTTGGACAAGAAAATTTAGAAACAAAAAGATTGTTGTTGGAAACATTTACTCCTTTTATAGATTTCCAAGGAGATGTTGAAAAAATTCCTGAATTCCTTGAAGTTAACGTATCAAAAATGAATTGTGAAGATAAATTATTTGTTGAGGATATCAATGTACCAGATGATGTGTTAGTAATGACTGATCCTAAAACATTATTAGCTGTTATAACTCCTTTTATTGAATAATTCCTATTTATATTGCCTCTTTTCATTTCCTATATTTGACTTTAAAGTATATATTTATTATACTTGAACTACTAAACAAAAGGAGGATGATGCATATGTGGAGCTTTAATGTTAAGCTCTTGATGTAGTTACTTATGCGTTCAAATTCATTTTTGTATGGATTTATGCACCTTAACGTATCTTTTGTGAGCTTAATAAAAACTACTATTTAAACTATAAAAATTAGAAAAGAGGTTATTATTATGCCAAATATAGCATTTAAGGTATACGAAAGAAATACAAAAGAAAATAAAAATAAACTTAGAAAAACTGGTCTAATTCCAGGAGTAATTTTTGGTGAATTCTTAGAAGAATCAATTTCTATAAAAATGTGCAATGCTGAACTTCATAGGATGATAAGAAATAATAATAGTGGTTCTATTATAACTCTAAATTTAGATGATAAAAAGTTAAATTGTGTAGTTAAGGAGATACAAAAACTTAACCCTAGAGAAATTTTGCATGTAAGTTTTCAATATGTAAAACCAAATGAAAAAATTAAAATGAGAATTCCAATCAAATATATTGGCCAAGAAAATTTAGAAACCAAAAGATTAGTATTAGAAACATTTACTCCTTTTATAGACTTCCAAGGAAATGTTGAAAAAATACCTGAATTTCTTGAAGTTAATGTAGCTAAGATGAATTGTGAGGATAAACTATTTGTTGAAGATATTAGTGTACCAGAAGACATATTGGTAACAACTGATCCTAAGACATTATTAGCTGTTGTAAATCCTTGCCTTTAATCTTTTCACTAAAAAATAATATATTATGTTAAAACAATTAATACATATTTCACTAGAGATATGTATCTTACTTATTTTATAGAATAAAATTAATTAATTATTTTAAAAAGAAGATAATTCGTTATTTGAATTATCTTCTTTTAAATTTAGGCTATGGTTTTAACAGTGTATTTAAACAACTTCATTTTACATTTTTACTAATATTTCATTTATAGCTTCACTTATTTTCATTCTTTCATCATAAACCCATTTAGCATCAAACTTTAAATTAAATATTTTAGAAAATGAATAATACATGTTTATCTTTTGATAATATATTTCTAAGTCATCTAAATTTCCTGTGTAGCATTCTGGAATGAATAATTCATCTTGTTTATTAATAAATAATTCATCTACATAATTTAAGAACGTCTCCATTAATTCATCTCTTGATACATCAAAAGGTACTTTTAATAAATCCCATTCATCCTCTTCTTTTAATTTATATTTCTTTATTTTATCCAAAATTAAAATATACTCACTAATATCCATTTTAGTATAATAATCTAATTTTTCTTCTCTAGTACTCCAAAGAGCTAACTTTTCATTTAAGGGTAAGCTTTGTATTTGAAGTATTGCATCTGATGGACCAATTACAGCTTTTCTTATAATATTATCCTCAACTTCTAATTTAGATTTAATAAAATCCGCTGTACCGCCTACTCCTGCAATATATCCTACATCATAAATACCAATTCTTCCAGCTCGCCCACCAACTTGTTTTACTTCTTGTGAAGTTAATTCTCTTACTTCTTCTCCATCAAATTTTCTTATACTTAAAAAAATTATTCTTCTTATAGGTAAATTAACTCCCATTCCTATAGCATCAGTAGTTACAAGAACCCTTGTCTCTTTATTTACAAATTGTTCATATTGCATTCTTCTAACCTCTGGTGGTAAATCACCATATATCACACTGGCTTTTATTCCTTCTCTTGAATAATCTTCTGCTATCTCTAATACTCTCTTTTTAGAAAAAACTACAATAGCATCTCCATCTTTAACGTCATTATAGTTAAAGTTCTTATACTCAACTTCAAGTGGAATAGATCTTTTATACTCTTTTATTTCATATTCATCATTACAATCATTTATCATTTTCTCTAATATATATTTCGCATTAGCTGCTCCACATATATGTATTTCATCACATTGCAATCCAAGCACAGATTTGCTCCATGCCATTCCCCTATGAGTGTCACTAATCATTTGAATTTCATCAATTACAGCTATATCATAATGTTCTTTTAAATTAACCTTTTCTATTGTACATGAAGCATGAGTAGCTCCAACCTTTATTATTTCTTCTTCTCCAGTTAATAAGTCACAAACTATGCCCTCTTTGTTAAGCTTTTCAAAGTTTTCTAACGCAAGAATTCTAAGTGGAGATAAATAAACTCCATTCTTTGCAGTTTTAAGGCGTTCTATTGCATTATAAGTTTTACCAGTATTAGTATCACCTAAATGAATATAAAATTTTCTTTTCATATATCTAGTATGAATATATTCATCTTTTGGATTAGTTGGAAATTTTTCTTCAAATTCTTTTGCTATTAATTTTGGTATATGCATTTTAGTTAATACTGTCATTAAACCTTGATTTAAAAAGTTGTTATAATTTCCACGTACAACTTGATGAAAATCAAAATCTGTATTATTTTTATTATTATAATAATCAAGCATTCTCTTAGAAACATATTCTAAGAGCTCCTCATATTTTTCATATACTTCATTGAAACCCTTTAACCCTTGATTCTCAAATTCCTTAAGATGTCTTAACTTTTTTCTTATTGAACTTTCATGTTCTATAAGTGCTCCTGGTTTTGAATGCTCTACTATCTCCTCTATTTGATTTATTTGACTTTTATACTTCTTAAATTCTCTTTGCGCTGCATTTTTCTTCATTAAAAAACCTCCAAAATATACTCAAGAATTTATCCACCCTGTGTTTTTAAAATTTTTTAATTAAACTATTAACTTGAAACCCATATTTCTAATTTAGATTTGTACTAAAATTTACTTAAAGCATAACTTATTTTTATTATATCACAATTAAATGTTTTCTTTCGTTAATACTATTACTCCATTCATCTTTACTTATACATATACAAAATATCATTTGATTTATTAACTTTATCATTATAAAAGCAAACTATTTGAAATTCTTTTGTAAGTCATTTGTAACAAAGTTTGGTAAATTTTGAATTAATATAGTATTAAAGAAATAAAAAACAGTAAGGAGACGATACTATGAAAAGAAATTATATACGTAAAATAATATTAGCTAGCTTGGCACTAATAATGACTACCAGTATATTTTTAGGTTATGGACAAAAGGCAAATGCTGCTACTATTATTAATGATACTTCAAAAATACAAGTAGTAGAAAATACTATAACTAATGACTCAGCATACTTAAAAGAAAATATTAAATTATTTAACTTTAAAGCTGAAGATAATAATGAAAAAATCAACATTTTAAACAAAAAAATTAATAATGATATTGATTTACTTTTAAGTGAAATGAGAGCTTACAGTAAAGAGGATTTTGATATGTTTGGAAAAGAATTTGTAGCTTTTCCATATGAAGTAAATATAGATTATAAACTAACTAACCAATCTGATTCTTTAATAAGCTTATATATGGATATCTATAGATATTCTGGAGGAGCTCATGGAAATACATTAAGAAGTTCATATACAATTGATAAAAATACAAAGGATTTAGTGTCTTTAAATAATTTGTTTACTAATGGATATGATTATAAAAAAATAATAAATGATTCAATATCAAAACAAATTGCTACTAATCCCGAAAATTATTTTGAATCTGCAATAAATTTTGAAGGAATCAATGATGATGTAAATTTTTATATTGATGGAGATAATCTTATAATATATTATCAACAATATGAAATTGCACCTTACTGCTGTGGAATGCCAGAATTCAAAATTTCTTTAAGTTTATTTGGTGAAAACTATTTATACCATAATTCTATAAATCATTAGAAAAAATTTAAACAATAAATTAAGTAATTCCACTAAGCTTTAGTTAGCATTTACAAATAAAAATTGAAAGTTAATACTCTGGAAATCTATAGACCTTATAAGAAATATATATTAAAATTCTACAATTTTCTATATATCAAAAGGGAGCAGTTCTAGTAACAGCTCCCTTTAAATTATATACTTTTATGCAATAATTGAAGTACAGAATGTAATTCTTGAACTCCTATTTGACCAGGAGCTGATGCTTTTTTTGAAGCACCAAAAGTTAAACAAGATCCAAAAATTTCTCCAGCTAATCTGCTTATAACTCCAATGCCATTCATAGACATAGTTATTATTGCATTATCAGGATATTTTTGCTTAATTTCATTTGTAGCACAAAGTAGAGTTAAAACATCATTTCTATCCTGAGGCATAACTGCTATTTTAGGTAAATCAGCATTTAATTCTATCATCTTAACTAATCTAGATACAATCTCTTCTTTACATGGAGTTTTTAAAAAATCATGATTTGACATAACAACCTTAACTTCATTATTATGTGCAACTTCTACTATTTCTTTTACAAAATCATCACCTGTAAATAATTCAACATCAACTAGATCTACTAATTTAGTTTTTACTATTTCATGAATTAATTTTATGTAATATTCAATAGCAATTTCTTTTTCTCCTCCTTCTTTTTTACTTCTAAACGTAAAAAGAATTGGTATACCATTTAAAGCTTTCGTCAATTTTAAAAGAGTATCTTTTACTTTTTCTATATTATCAACATATTCATAAAAATCAACACGCCATTCAACTATATCTAAATTTAAATCTTTTAACTTTTCTGCTTCATCTAATATTTCTTTACTTGTTATGCCTATAATAGGAACACATATCTTAGGTATACCATGACCTATTTTTATGCCCTTAACTTCAACAATCTTTGCCATCCCCAATTTCCTCCATGCCTATCTTTTATTATAAAGTATCCTATTAAGAACAAAGTAGCTACGCCACCTTGTTCTTCTAATTACTCAATCTACCTTTGCTTACAAATATATCAACATTCATTTAAACATAACCAGAGAATAAAATTTAATTATTCCTCGGCGTATCTTTTTAATATTTCTATTATTATATTTGTACAAATATCCATGCCTTCAACTGTTATATGTTCAAATTCACCATGATATGCAAATCCACCAGTTCCTAAGTTGGGGCATGGAAGTCCCATATAACTTAATCTTGCACCGTCTGTTCCACCTCTAATTGGTTCAACAATTGGAGTAACATTTAAGTCTTTCATAGCTTCTATTGCATTATCTATTAAATGGAAACAAGGTTTTACTAGTTCAACCATATTTCTATACTGCTCCTTTAATGTTACTTTAACTGTTCCTTCTCCATACTTTTCATTAAGAAGTTTTTCAACTAATTTCATCATAGACTTTTTAACTTGAATTTTTTCTGCATCATGATCACGTAATATATATTCCATACTAGCATTATCTGTGTTTCCACTTAATTTTTCTAAATAATAAAATCCTTCATACCCTTCTGTGTATTCAGGTCTTTCACAAGCCGGTAACATAGAATTAAATTCTATTGCTACATTTAAAGCATTTATCATAGTGTTTTTAGCACTTCCTGGATGAACAGATACTCCACTTATTTCTATTTTTGCACCTACTGCATTAAAATTTTCATACGCTATTTCGCCTTCTATTCCACCATCAATTGTGTAAGCAAAATCCGCTCCAAAATTCTTAACATCAAAAAGATCGGCACCTTGACCCACTTCTTCATCAGGTGTAAAACCTACACAGATCTTTCCATGAGGTATATTGTCATTCATTATAATTTCACATGCAGTAAGTATTTCAGCAATACCAGCTTTATCATCTGCTCCAAGAAGTGTTGTTCCATCAGTTGTAATGACAGTTCTTCCTTTTAAAGTTTTTAGATGTGGAAATCTTTTTGGAGATAATACGCTATTATTTCCTTTTAATATAATATCTCCTCCATCATAATTTTCAATTATTTGTGGTTTTACATTTTCTCCACATGCAGCTGGTGCTGTATCTATATGAGCTATAAGTCCTATACTCTTTTTGTCTTCATAACCTTTAGTTGCTGGAATAAATCCGTAAACATAACAATTTTCATCACATCTAACATTCTCAATACCAAGTGCCTTCATTTCTTCTACAAGTAAATTAGCTAAATCAAATTGTCTCTTGGTTGTTGGATGTGTTAATGAATTTTCATCTGATGTAGTATACACCTTAGCATAGTTTAATAAACGTTCATAAGCTTTCATTTAATTACCTTCTTTCTTAATAATATAGTTATAACTAGTTATCTTTTTAACAAATGTTATACTTATTGTTTTTTAATGTTTTCATCTTATACTTAAATACTTTTAATATGGTTATGTTTTAGCAGAGTGTTGATGATATATGCATAAGCAAAGTGGGCGGAGTAATTATTGTATTTTCATTTTGCTTTATATAATTATTATCATCTAAATATTACTTTTCTTCAATATTTTCCTCTAAATAAGATTAATATATAATCTTAAGTTAACTATATTTTTCAATTTTACTATATGCTGATTTAGAAATTTCAATACTCCTAAAATGTTCATCATAATACACATTGATATTTTCAAGTTTTTCTTCTAATATTAATGTAGAATTTCCAAAGCAAAACTTTGTATTTGGATAAGCAATTGTAGCACTTATTCGTCCAGACTTAGGAACTTTTAAAGCTGTAGCTACACAAGCATTACTTCCTACAATTCCTGCACTTATATTGCCTTGTGCGTCTAACAATCCACCCCTAGCAACTGAATTAGGTTTAGCAAATATTATATCTTTCATAGCATTTAAATAAGAAGTATATTCTCCATTACCATTTATTATAATATTTCCTGTGGATTTTATATAGCAATCTTGACAATAATTCAATTTTACATCTAAAGGCACTATAATATTTTTATTATAGTATTCTAATTCATTATCTAATATATTATTAAAATTATTTAATTGTCTCATAGAATGTAAATCAAGCATACCATTCATAAGAACCTTATCTCTAATTAGATCTACTAGTTTGTTATATCTTATTTTATTTTTTATATTAGTTGATACTATATCTAAAGATATCTTTTTAAAGTCTTTAAACTTAGTATCTATTACTAAGTTTAGTGTTGTTCTAAAATCCATTTTCATATTTTCTAAATTTGCTTGTTTCATAATACTAATTATTGATGAAATGTTTTTCTTATATAAGTTTAATAACTGAGAATAATCTTTTTTTTGCATATCAATTTGACCACATAAAATCTTAGAGCTAATTGCACTTCCTAAAATCGTAATCTCCCCTCCTGTAACTACATTAGATGTATTTACATTATGGCTTACATCTAAGGCACCACCAGCATTAACACTCATGTGATCATCAACGCTATTATAAACTTCAATATCACCATAAAAAGCAATATTGCACGTTTCCATATTTACACTTTCTACAGAATACACTGGATTAACTCCAATGCTTCTATTTAATATGTGTGCTTTCCCATCTATTAATGCTATAACATCATTATTTTCTATCTTACACCCTTTAGATGTTTTTATTGGTTCATTCCTTATATAGTCCTTTTTTACAATTTTCCCAAATATATTTATACCATCTTTTCCAAGAACTTCTGGAATTATTTCAGCTATTTTATCTCCAGCTTTCACATTTGAAATTCTAAATAAATTTTTATAATCCACTTTCTCTTGTGAATCAATATCTGGAAAAAACATTTTAGTTTGTATAAATAAAGGTTTTATTTCAGATGGTATATCTGTTATAGGCTCTTCCCCTTGAGCAACAATAATTTCTTTTCCTTTATTTTCTGATACAATTTTTAAAGTTTCTTCATTTATACCATATATAACTCCCTTTTCTTTTAATATATTCTTTAACTCCATTATACTAAAAGGCTCTGGATATTTTTCACTTATTACTTCAGTAGTTAAAGCTAAGTTTAAAAAACATTGTTTATCTTTAAGACCATATTCTATTTTAGGTGCATAATTTACTGTCATAAAAGCCTTCATTTTATTTTTTGATATATTAACTACAGCTTCTCTTACTTCCTCTGTACTTACACGTTTACATTCTATTTCATCATTTGATGTGACTTCATAAACATTATTTACCTTACAACGTTTTTTGTTGATATATAATTCTATATTGTTACATACTTTTATAGTTATAGGCTGATTAACTATAGAATTTAGTTCTTTATCAACCTCATCTACTATTATTATTTTCCCATTAACAACTTTGGCTCCAAATTCCATTTCTCATTGATCCCCTTAATTACCTTAATATACTTATTATACTATAATATCAAAAAATTAACATAACATTGAATTATTATGTATATTTTAAAAATAAGCGCATATATTAAATCATAAGTAAAAATTATGATATTGAGAGGTTAAGTAGGCATGGAATTAATGTATATTAAATATAAAAATAACATAAAATCAACTACTATAAAAGACGGTAATAAATTGATTAGAAGTGAAGCAAAAGTAATACCATTAAGAAATAAAGAAAATTTTAAAAAACCTAAGACTTATTATAACAATATCTCAAATAAAGTAAATGATGATGATAAAACTAATGAAAAAATCACCAATTTTTTCTTTAATGCAATTCATAAAAACTACTTAGCTAACAAAAAAAGATTTTAAAACATAGCCTAAAAATAATATAATAAAATGCTCTAACTAAATTTAAAAATATAGTTAGAGCATTTTATTATGTTCTTATTAATAATTTGGTTCATCTAAATATATATATCCGTATAAATCTTGTGTATTATATAGTTCTCTATATTTAAACAGTGATCCATGCCAAGATGATTCTGATATATATACTTTATTATTTTCTATTTTTTCAATTACTGCAACATGACCAAATCCACCTGAACCTGCTAAAGATGGTTTCCATACTGCTAAAGCTCCTACTCTAGGTTTATTTCCCGTTTTATATTTACCCGTATCAAGATTAGATTGCCACCATTCATATCCATTTCCTAGGAATTTTGCATCAATTGGTGCTTGTCCAGTAAGTTCCCATATACGTCCCCATGCATACCATGTGCAGTTTCCTACTATAGGACTTCCATCATCTTTTAAAAATGGTGGTGAAAGTTTTACTTTATAAAATATATTATTATTTGAATAATAATATTTATTATCTAGAGACGGTGGTCCTGTTCTTTCTTCGCCAAGCTCTACGTTTAATTCTTCATTTAAATCATCATCTATTATATCATCTTCATCGCTTATAAGTTTTATCCATTCACTACTTGACCATCCGGTCAAATTATCATATGAAATTTTATAGAAACCATTTACTTCATTTCCTATAACCTTTACTTTACTTTTTTTAGGTACAGTTCCTAATATATTTGATGAAGCTAATGGTTCTTCTCTTACATTTAATGGTGAACTTTCTGTTATAACATATCCTTTTCTAATTTCATCAGTACTTGTCCCATCACTTTCAATTGAATTAGATATTTCTTTACTTATTAATTGACCACTTTCAGAAAAAATATATCTCTCTCCATCAATTGTTAATTTTCCAGTTACCATCTCACCACTAGAATTAAGATAATAAATATTACTATTATATTCTAACCAACCCGTATCCATTGATCCATCATTTGATAAGTAATACCATTTCTCATTTTTATCTTTTAACCATCCTGTAAGCATAACACCACTATTTGAAAGATAATACCATTTATTATTTTCATCCTTAAGCCATCCTATATCCATAGCCCCACTTCTAGATAGGTGATACCACTTATTATCATTATCCTTAAACCATCCTACTTGCAATGTTCCACTAGTTAATAAGTAATACCATTTTCCATCATTATCTTTTAACCATCCCGTATTCATAATACCATTGGCATCAAAATGATACCAAGAATTATCAATATTTTTCCATCCAGTTGCTTTAGTATCATTTTCAAGCCAGCTCCACTTATTTTGTGAATCTTTTTGCCATGCAGCATATGCAGTTACTGAATTTAAACTTAATAACATGGTAATTGTTAAAGAAGTCAGTATTATCTTAGTTAGATATCTTTTTTTCACCTATTTTTTCTCCCCTTAAGTCAATTATTAATGTCTTTTGTCATTTGTATTAAAACAATATTACTATTTTAATAATTTAATATGTTAGAAATAATTATATCATATATAATAGCAAACATTGAGTTGCTTTCCATAATATTTTAATTATTTTTACAATATTCATCAATAGTTTCATCTTATTTTTTATTTGATTTACCCAATACTTTTCTAAATTCAACTCATATATACATTAATGTATAATATTTCTTAAATAAGCATCTCATATAAGCATCTTATAAGGTCATAAATTAACATAAAAGTGTTTTTATTATAATATTTTCCTAAAACTTATAATATGCTATACTATAAGTTGTTATAGACTAATTTAATTTTAATTTTTTATATTAAAAAAAGCATTATTATTTACTATATAGATTTATTTGTGTGAAAGAGAGGCCTATATTATGGACAAACTTGTTCAACAAGCAGAAATATTCGCTAAAAAAATAGTACACACTTACTTTATAGAACGAAACTTTGAAATTATCCTGAAAAATATGGACGAAAGTAGTATATCTTGGATTGGTACTGGTGCTAAAGATATCTGTACTAACATAGATGATGCTTTAAGACTTTTTGAGCTTGAAAAGAAAACTAGTAATCTTAAATTTCAAATTGAAGAAGAACAGTATCACACTATTGTTATTTCTAATAAGGTTGTTTTAGTATTTGGAGAAGTAACTTACAAAAATAGTTTAGAAAATAAAACATTAATTAAAGTTCCCACCAGATTAACCTTATTGTGTAAATTAGTTAATGATAAATTTAAAATATGCCATATTCATAACTCTGTTGCAGATACTACACAAAAACATAATGAATTTTTCCCTGAAAGTATGGGGAAATATAGTTATGATCTTTTACAAAAAATTATAGAAGATAAAACTATAAAAATTGAACACATAACAAATAGTATTGATGGTGGAGTGGCCACTATTTCTTGTGATGAATTTCTTTCAATTAATTATGCAAATGATGGATTTTATAAGTTAATAGGATATACGCGTGAAGAATTTAAAGATTTAATGAATAATCAAGTTATTAAAATTATTAATGAAGAAGATTTAGTTAAATTAACAGACCCCTTGTTACATAATACATCTATTAATAATGGTATAAAAGTAGAAATAAAATTACAGAAAAAAAACGGAGAAACAATTTGGATTTTACTAAGTGGTCATAAATTTATTACGGATAAAAGTTTGCCTGAATTTCTTTGTATACTTGTTGATATTACCGAATCTAAGCAAATACAACATGATTTAGAATTAGAAAAAAAACGTTATAAAATAATTGCTGAACAATCAAACAATATATTATTTGATTATGATATTCTAACTTGTAAAATGGTTTATTCAATTAAATATACTAATATTACTGGA
Organism: Clostridium sp. ZBS15; assembly: GCF_023845705.1. NCBI lineage: Bacteria > Bacillati > Bacillota > Clostridia > Eubacteriales > Clostridiaceae > Clostridium > Clostridium sp. ZBS15. The sequence goes on along the minus strand of NZ_JAMQHY010000051.1, from coordinate 34,008 downwards.
AAAGACTACAATATACCTAATTTTGTTTATGAAACAATAAACAGTAATCTAATTTATAAAGAAGATATACCTAAATTCTTAAATCTAATGAAATCCCTTTCATCTGGAAAAGATTTTATTACAACAGATCTTAGAATTAATGGTATTAATAATTTATACACATGGTTTAAAGTGCAAGCAACTATATTGTTTGATGATAAAAAACCAATTAAGGCAATTGGAAATATAGTAAATATAGATAAAGAAAAAAGAGAAAATGAAGCTTTAAAATTAAAAGCACAACTTGATCCACTTACTAAAGTTTACAATAAAGTGGTTACTAAGTCTCTAATTGAAAAATATATTACTACAGTTGCTAAAGAAAAATATCATGCACTTATGATTATTGATATTGATAATTTTAAAGCGGTAAATGATAACTTAGGTCATATGTTTGGTGATTCTGTTCTTTCTGAAGTTTCATCTAGTATAAAAAAGGTTTTTAAAGAATCCGACATTGTAGGACGTATTGGTGGAGATGAATTTATAATTTTTATAAAAAATATTGGTTCCTATGAATTAATAGCTCAAAAAGCAAATGATCTTTGTAAGGTTTTTAAAGACATTTATACTGGAGAAAATAACGATTTTAAAATCTCATGTAGTATAGGTATATCTATATACCCTACTCATGGAACTACGTATGATGAACTATTTAAAAAAGCTGATAAAGCCCTTTATAGTTCAAAAAATAATGGAAAAAATAAGTTTGAACTATTTAATTCTAAATTAAATTCTTCTAATAAAAACGAAGATCATTTACTTAATTATTATACTGAAAATGAAAGTTATAGACGATTTATTCATGGATTCGAAAATAACTTTTGTAATTATGTTTTTGATATAATGTCTGAAACAAAAGATGTTAATAGTGCAATAAATTTAATCTTAGCTAAAATAGGTACTTCATTTAAATTAAGTCGTATAAGTATCTTAGAAACTTCTGATAATGATACATTGCTTGGAACCACTTATGAATGGTGTGATAATAATATATTGCCTTCAAAGTATATCATGCAGAACTTGGAATTTAATAATTTGAAAACTTATTTGATTAATTTTTATAAAAACGGTAATTTGAATTGTTCAAATATTTATACATATAATTTACCTAATAAATTAAGTAAGCTATATGCATCACTTAAAAGTAAATCTATTTTTCAAAGTCCAATTCTTGATAATGGTAAATTTAAAGGATGTGTTTGCTTTGATATCTGCTATGAAAACCATGTATGGACAGACTTTGAAATTGAATCTTTTACTTCAATAACTAAAATAATAGGTTCTTATCTTTTGAATATGCGTACTAAGGAACTTTTAGAAAGTGAAAAACTTTTAACTCAAGCTGTTGCTAAAAATCAGAGTTTATATACTTACATGTTAAAACCAAATTCATATAAGCTTATATATCTTAGTCCTAATACCCAAGATCTATATCCTAATGCTCGAGTTGGAGATGTATGTTATAAAGTTATTGGCAATAGTGATATTCCTTGTAAATACTGCCCTCTTACTGACCTCTATAAAAAGGATATTCGTAGCAACACAATAGAATTTTATAATAGTTGTTTAAAAGGTTGGATTAGTACTACTGCTTCTGAAATAAATTTATCATTAGACAATAAAGCAAACTTAATTTGTTTTTCTAATGTAACTAATTTTATTGATAGAATAACTTCAAAAGATACTTTAACAGGTGCTCTCACTTTAGCTAAATTTGAGGTGCTTGCAAAAAACTTACTAACAAATGTATCTTATACTAAGTTTGCTCTTATTTATTGTGATATTAATAAATTTAAATATATAAATGAAACTTCTGGATACGCTATTGGAAATAAAGTTTTAGTCCATTTTGCACACTTTGTTTCTTCATTCTTGTTTGCTGGAGAATTAATTTGCAGAGCTTCTGCAGATAATTTTATTATATTATTAAAATATGATAATCTAGAATCTTTAAAAAATAGATTTAAGAATTTTAATGAAAATTTCATAGAAGTTCAAAAAATACATTTTAATAATTTAAAAATTCCAGTTATATGTGGTGTATATTTAATAAACTCAGAAGATACAGACTTATCTTTAATGATAGATCGTGCTAATATTGCGCGAAAAACAATTAAAGGATCTCATAAAAGTAAATATGCTTTGTATGACCATGAATTGCATTTAAAAATTACCAAAGAGAAAGAAATTGAAAATTTAATGTTTTCTTCACTGGAAAATAACGAATTTTTAGTATATTTGCAACCTAAAATTGACCTTCCAACTCAAACAATAGTTGGAGCTGAAGCTTTGGTAAGATGGATGAGCCCAAGTAAAAAACTTATACCACCAAATGAATTCATTCCTTTATTTGAAAAGAATGGTTTTATAATTGAATTAGATTTTTATGTTTATGAAGAGGTATTTAAAAAAATGAATTCATGGATACAAGAAGGTAAAAAAGTTATACCTATTTCTTTAAATGTGTCTAGGTCTCATATAAATGATAGTGACTTTATTCCTAGATTAAAAAAATTGACAGAAAAATATAATGTTCCGACTAACCTAATAGAACTTGAGTTAACTGAAAGTATATTTTTTGATAATATTCAAGTTTTACTTAATGCAATTATTAAGTTAAAAGCTCTTGGATTTACTTGTTCTATTGATGATTTTGGTTCTGGATATTCATCATTAAATCTTTTAAAAGATTTACCTATTGATGTTTTAAAATTAGATAAAGAATTTTTTCCTAATTCAGCTATAAATTCAAAGGAAAAAGTAATAATCTCTAATATAGTTAAAATGGCTCAAGATTTAAATATAATAGTAATTTCGGAAGGTATTGAAACAAAGGAACAGGCAGATTTTTTAACTGAGATTGGTTGTGATATGGCTCAAGGATATCTTTTTGATAAACCTATGCCTATCAAAATGTTTGAAAAAAAATTATGGGGATAAAAAAGAGGTGGCAATTAGCCACTTTTTTTATTTAGAAAATTGCACCTTAGCATTAGTATGTAAATATAATAAATTAAGAAACTTGTTTTCAAATCATTCTAATCTTTAGTTAAGTTATCCTTATTATTAATACTTAACTTTATTTTAAGATTAGAAAAAATTATTTTATCACTTCCCTACCTTGTATTCTTTAATATTTATAAAAAATAGTGATAAAATAACAACTTAAACTTATAATTTCTTAATACTATTTTATATTTTATAAAAGCGAGGATATATTATGAGTAAACTTAAAGATAAAATAACTTCTTTACTACAACCAATTCTCAATAAATTTTTAATTAAATTATTTTATAATTCTGATTTATGTGGATTAGCTACTATTGTTTTTAATAATTCTTTTAAAATCTCTTACGCAAATCTTGAATTTTTTAAGATTCTTGGATTAAAGAAAGATATTTTTAATAAAGATTGTAAAAATGATGTTCTTTCAATCATTTATAAAGAAGATATAGATTTGTTTAAGAACATTTTTGTGACTAAACATAATGTTGGAGACGATATTAAAATTGAATTTAGAATTAATAAAAATGATACTAATTTTAGTTGGCTACTTCTAATGGGTCGGTGTATATCTAATAAAAATTGCAATTATCAATTTATATGTATTCTTAATGATATAACAGAAAATAAAAATACTCATCAAAAATTAGAGATTGAAACATTAAAATTAAAAATTCAATTAGATCCTCTAACTAAGTTATATAATAAAACCGCAAGTAAAGTATTAATTGAAGACTTCTTAAAAAGTAATACTTTAACCTCACATGCTCTTATGATTATTGATATTGATAATTTTAAATCTATAAATGATAATTTAGGTCATATGTTCGGTGATAATATCTTATTAAAAGTTTCCGATACTTTAAAATCTTGTTTTGACAAAGATGACATTGTTGGACGTGTTGGAGGCGATGAATTTATTGTATTTTTTAAAAACATTATTAATACAGAAATGATTACCACTAAGGCTTATACAGTTTGTAATTCTATAAAAAATATATATATAGATAAAAGTCATAGTATTTCTTGCAGTATTGGAATATCTATTTATCCAAATGATGGGATTGCTTATTATGACCTTTTTGAAAAATCTGATCATGCTCTTTATTTAGCTAAAAGATATGGTAAGGATTGCTTTGAATTCTATGATAAAAATAAAATAGATGTTTTTAAAGAAAGTGATATCTTCAATTTTCATTCAAAAAACAATTTGTACAACAGATATAATAACACTTTTAAAAATAAATTAATTTCATACTCATTTGATATACTCTCTGAAACTAAAGATATCGATGATGCTATAGTTTTGATTTTATCTAAAATTGGGGAGTACTTTAATTTAAGTAGAATAAGCATACTAAAATATTCCTCAGAGGATACTAATTTTAATATTACGCATGAATGGTGTAATTATGAAATACCTTGTTATAAAAATGAGCTGAAAAATTTATTGTTTAATGATTGGCTATATTATTTTTCTATCTTTAATAATGATGATGTATTTATTTGTAACGATTATTCAAATTTAATTCTGCCAGAAAAAAATAAAAAGCTTTATGATAAGCTTAATGTAAAATCATTTTTACAATGTCTTATAAAAGATAATGAACAGTATAAAGGATGTGTTAACTTCTATAATTCCTATGAAAATCATTTTTGGACTGCAAATGAAATCAAGTTGTTTACTACAATAACAAAAATAATAGCTTCTTATTTGTTGAAGATACTCACTACTCAACGTCTTGAAGAAGAAAAACATTTTTTCCAATCCATTGCCAAAAATCAAAATCTATATACCTATGTTTTAAAAGATGATAGCTATGAGCTATTATATATGAGTCCTAATTTAAAAAACATCTTTCCAAATGCAAAATGCGGTGAAGTATGTTATAAAGCTTTTTTTAATAGCGATATTCCTTGTATGCATTGTCCATTATCTAAATTAAATTATGATAATAATACTAATACAGTTGAATTTTTTAATCCAGTACTCGAAACTTGGATAAGTATGACAGCTTGTAAAATAACCTTACCTAAAAATATTCAAGCAAGACTAATGTATTTTTCTGATATAACAAATTTTTTAGATAGAATTATCTCTAAAGACTCTTTAACAGGCTTAATGACATTACCAAAATTCGAAGTAATGGCTAATGAACTATTAAATAAGTCAAATAATAAATATGCACTTATATGTTCAGATTTTGATAAATTTAAATATATAAATGAGACTGCTGGTTATGCTATTGGAAATAAAGTTTTAGTTAAATTTTCTTATCTTTTATCTACACTTCTTGACAAAGATGAATTAGTATGTAGAGCTTCTTCTGATAATTTTTTAACTCTTATAAAATACACTGATATTGAAAAATTTAAAAATAGACTTATAAATTTTAATAATGAAATATTAAAGTTTCAAAAAGAAGAATTTAATCATATAAAAATCTCTATAATTAGTGGGATTTATTTAATAACTAATGTAAATGATAGCTTAGTTTCAATGATTGACAAAGCGAATATAGCTCGAAAAACTATTAAAGGTTCACATAAAAGCCAATTTGCATTTTATGATTCTAAACTTCATATAAAAGCTACTGAAGAAAAAAAGATAGAAAATCGTATGATTGATGCCTTAGATAACAGAGAATTCGTAATATATTTACAACCCAAAATTCAACTTTCTACAAAAAAATTAGTTGGCGCTGAAGCTCTTGTACGATGGATTACCCCTGATAATGTGATTTTTTATCCCGGAAAATTCATTCCCTTGTTTGAGAAAAATGGATTTATTGTTGAGTTAGATTTTTATGTTTATGAAGAAGTTTTTAAAGTTCTTCGTAATTGGATGGATAATAAAAAGAGACTGCTACCGATTTCTATGAATGTATCAAGAGTTCATATAAATAATGATACTTTTATCTCTAGATTAATCACTCTAATTAAACAATATAGTATTCCAATAAATTTAATAGAGCTTGAACTTACTGAAAATATTTTTCTTGATAATATAAAAGAAGTATTAAGTAAAATAACTGAATTAAAAAACCTTGGATTTACTTTTTCAATGGATGATTTTGGGGCTGGATATTCTTCTTTAAATCTTTTAAAGGAACTTCCTATAGATGTTTTAAAATTAGATAAAAGCTTTTTTCCTAACAACAATGTAAGTGCTAATGAAAAAATAATCGTATCTAATATTGTAAAAATGGCTAAAGATCTTAATATTTCAGTTTTATCTGAGGGAGTAGAAACTCAAGCTCAAGTAGATTTTTTAACTCAGATTGGATGTGATATGGTTCAAGGATACTTTTTTTCAAAGCCTATACCAGTTGATGAATTTGAAAAAAAATTTAATCCTTAAATATCTAAAAATAATTTATCCTTAATAAAGTGTAACCTTTATAGTAGATATAAAAATTCTTATATGATTTTTAGCTACTATAAGGGTTTTTATTTGTGAAAATACAGTAATTGCAGTAAAATTTAAAATCAAAAATAAATATTTAATATCTTTGAAATTATGTTTTTTCTATAATATAATTATTTGTACAGACTTTTTAGGAGGAATATATTAAATGCAAAAACTTCTTAGTAAAATGCGACAAGCAATAAATGATTTTGATATGATTCAAGATGGAGATAAAATAGCTGTTGGACTCTCTGGCGGAAAAGATAGCTTAACTCTACTATATCTTTTAAATACATACAAGAATTTTTCACCCCAAAAATTTGAGCTTATAGCAATTACCTTAAATCCAGGTGGTGTAGACAATTCTCCCCTATACACATTATGTGAAAATTTAAAAGTTCCTTTTTATGAAATACAAACAGATATAAAAAAGATTGTGTTTGACTTAAGGAAAGAAAAAAATCCTTGTTCTTTATGTGCAAATCTTAGACGTGGTGCTTTGCATAATAATGCAGAAAAATTAGGTTGCAATAAAGTTGCGCTTGGTCATCATAAAGATGATGCTTTGGAAACTCTTATGCTATCAATGTGCTATGAAGGAAGAATTAACTGTTTTTCACCAAAAACACTTATGCATAAAAATACTATAACATTAATAAGACCAATGGTTTATATAGAGGAGCACAGCATTAAAAGTGTTGTTAAAAAATTTAATTTTCCAGTTATAAAGAATCCATGCCCTGCTGATGGTAAAACCAAAAGACAGGATATAAAAGAATTGATTGATGAACTTAATAATAAAATGCCAGGTTTTAAAAAGAACCTTTTTGGTTGTTTAAATAATTCAGATCAACTTTTTATCTGGAATAAAGATTTAATTAAATAACTAAAAAATAGGTATCTAAAAATTATTTTTAGATACCTATTTTTATACATAAACATTTAACTCTAATTATATTATTTGTAGGCTATACATATTAAATCTTATTTTACTTTAAGCTCACTATACTTTCTATTATATCTTTACGGTCTTTATTCATAGAAATAAATGTATTAAAATCAGATGCATTTTCATTCAATGATATATCTGTTGGACCACCTATAAAATAAGTATCATCATTTACAGTAACATAGTTTTCAACATCAATCGTATCAAACATACTTGGATCTAATGAATCATCTTGCTTAATTATAAGAAAAAATAGTCCTGATTTTGGGTCAATGCTAGAATCAGATGATTTAAAATAAACAGCTACTGAATTGCTTTCTTCTATAATCCTATATTTGTCTTTCCAAGTATCTGGAAAAGTCATTGAAAATCCTAAATTACTTTTAAATATTAAATTACCTTTAGAATCTTTTTCAATATTCTCCTTATTTTTATCATTTACGATTTTGCCACTATCACTTTTTTCTTTATTTTCTATACTTTCTTCACTAATAGTTATCTCTTCTTTATTTGCGTTATCATTAGTAGTTTCACTAGTTTCTATATTAGGTTCTTTTTCAATTGAAGTTGGAGTTGTCATATGAGTATTATTGTATATGTATAATATACCTACAATTAAAACTGAACTTGTGACTATTGCTATTGTTTTCATTTTTTCCCTCATAAAAATCTCCCCTTTTATTAATTTAATGTTGCAATACCCTATTACCCTTTTTCTAAAACATTTCTTTATTTACTCTTGTTATATATATACATTATATCATAACTAGAGAACAACAATTCTATTCATTAATTTTTAGTATGATTTACTCTTAATATAAAAACAAAATATATTTTATTCCCTTATAAATACATAATACACTTTTATCTTACACATATGCATTTTATCTTAATAGTAATTAATATATATTTATGCTATAATCTTCAAAATGATATTATTATCAAATTATTTAGATTTTAGTATTGAAAATTTTACTTATATTTTTGTTAAAACTCAACAAATTATATTATACATATGGGGGATATTTATATGACTACTTATAAATCTATTAAAAAATCATTCTTTTTATTATTAATGTTAAATTGTTTAATCTTATTAAATGGTTGTAATAATTCAAAGAAAAGTACCCTTGAACCTTCACCTGCTAAATGGGCTTTAGAACAAAGCGTTGGTGTAGATATGGTAACACTTGATTATGCATCTGATGATATAATAATATTTCATGATTATTTTGGACTTTTTATTTATGATTTAAATGAATTACAAATTATTAATAGTATTGATTTACAAGAAATTGACTGTTCTATGACCCAAGGCGATGAATATTGTGAAGTAACAGTTAGCAATGATGGACGTACTATTCAATTACATAATATTAACAGTGCTGATATGTATTCTTATTCTGTATATACAAATACCTTACAAAAAACAAAATATAAGGATATGAAAAATTCTTTCAAAGATAAATTAGTGCCAATAGAAAAAGTTATTGATAATCCTAACGAAAATTTTAGTCATGAAGCGATTCTATTTGGAGCTAATGATTATGGATATATAACTACTTATGATTTTACAATTGGAACGTTAGATTATGTTCGCAATGATACAGCATATTCACTATTTAGTTTCGAAAAATAATAAAAGACTAAATAGATTTAAACAATTAAAATATTATATTTAAAATATTGGAGGAGCATATGATATTTAAAAAAAATACGCAAATAGTTGAATTTGTAAGACGTCCAAATAGATTTCAAGGATATGTTATTATAGATGGAAAAGAAGAATTAGTGCATGTACCTAATACAGGTAGATGCAAAGAAATATTAATACCTGGTTGCAAAGCACTAATAAGAGAAGAAAATGGTCCAAATAGAAAAACTAAATTTAGCTTAATTGGTGCATATAAAGGTGACAAATTAATAAATATTGATTCACAAATACCAAATAAAGTTGTTGAAGAAGCTCTTATTAATAAAAGAATTAAAGGACTAGAGAAATATACAAAAATCTCTAGAGAAAAAACCTTTGGAAATAGTAGATTTGATTTTAAATTAGAAGATTCTTTAAATAATGAGTATTACTTAGAAGTAAAAGGCGTCACCTTAGAGGAAGATGGATTTTGTAGATTTCCAGATGCCCCAACTGAAAGAGGAACTAAGCATTTATTAGAACTAATAGAAGTTAAAAATAATAATATGGGAGCTGGTGTTCTTTTCTTAATTCAATTAGATAATGTAAAAAGTTTTTCACCAAATGATGATACTGACCCTAAGTTTGCCAATGCACTTAGAAAAGCTAAAACTATGGGTGTAGATATATTTGTATATGACTGCACATTAGGAGAAACCTTTATTGAACTGTCCAAAGCTGTTGAATTAAAATTACAAACATAACTAAAAAAAACATGGAGACTGTATAATAAACCTTGAAGTAACTTAAGATCTATTATATAGTCTTATAATTTATACATCTACAAATATTAACTATTATTATCTTTACATTTTAATATATTATTACAAATACAGTCTTCTGTCTCGGTAACTATATTCATTAAAAACAAAACCAATTTATTACAATTTACACTATTTAATTTGTAGTGATTCCATATTCCTTCTTTTCTACAATCCACTAATCCACACTCTATCAATACCTTCATATGATGTGATAATGTCGGTTGAGTAAATTCAAAATTCTCTAATATATTACAAGCACATTTTTCTCCACAAGAAAGTAAATCTAATATTTTTATTCTATTTGGATCACTTAATGCTTTAAATATTTTTGAATTTAATTCATATTTTGTTTCCATAACTCCTCCTAGCATAGATAAATATCTATATATAGATTAAATCACTTTATGTTTAACGTCAATAACTATCTATAATTACACTTGTATCATTATAATTATATGGTAACATTTTACCCTATCTATTTTTGCCATTTCATGCCTTTTTATGTTATAATTAAACTATATTTTAATTATAAGTATAATTTTCAATTTAATGTAAAATAGGAGGACTTCAATGTGCTTAAAATTGCCTACTTAGCTGATTATAAAGAAAATACAGAAACCATAATTGATTGGTTATGGAATGAATTTGGAAATGAAACAAATCGTGATTTTTTTGAAAGCATTATAAATCATAGTTTTAAAAAAAACAGTTTACCTTTAACATTTATTGCTCTTTCAGATAATGAATTAGTTGGCACTATTAGTTTGTGGAGAGCTGATTTAGTGAGTAGACAAGATTTATATCCATGGTTATCAGCATTGTATGTAAAAGAAAATTATAGAAATAAAGGTATTGGTCAAAAATTACAAGACTTTGTACTAACTTACTGTAAAAATGCTGGATTTTCTAAACTCTTTTTATATACAGATATTGATAACTATTATGAGAAAACAGGTTGGAAGCATTTTGAAAATGGTGCTGAATACTCTGGAGATTATATTAAAATATACAAAAAAGAGTTATAAGAAAATCTTATAACTCTTAAAAATCACAAATTATCTTCTATTGTTTTGTTCTTTTTTAGCTCTTCTACAAGCTGCGCATCTTACTGGATCGTTAGAAAATCCTTTTTCTTTGTAGAATTCTTGTTCTCCTACTGTAAAAATGAATTCTTGACCACAGTCTTTACATACGATTGTCTTATCTTCCATATTAAATTCCTCCTTATTATTTAAAGATTCCTACTGACTCATATAATTCTCTAAAAGGAGAAATCTATTTATCTTAACAAAATCTTTATATATTACTAATTCAGTATAACACTGTTTAGGCAAAATTGCAATGTTTTTTATCAAATATATATTTTTTAACATCATAAAAAACCACCCATTTAGAGTAGATAATCATTTACTCTAAATAGGTGTATTGGATGTTTATTTATTATCTTTTATTGGTTTTTTTAATACTGAAAGTATTATCATACCTACTACTGAACCTGCTGCTATTGCTCCAATATATCCTAATTTATTACTTATAATACCTATTACAAATAATCCACCATGTGGCGCTCTTAGAGCACAATTAAAGAACATTGATAGCCCTCCAGCAACCGCTGAACCTACTACACAAGCTGGTATTACTCTTAATGGATCTGCTGCTGCAAATGGAATTGCTCCTTCTGTTATAAATGATAGACCCATTATATAGTTAGTAAGACCTGATTGTCTTTCTCTTTTTGTATATCTACTTTTAAAGAAAGTAGTACTTAATGCTATTGCAAGTGGTGGAACCATACCACCAGCCATAACAGCTGCCATTATTTCAAAATTTCCACTTGCAAGTGATGCTGTACCAAATACATATGCTGCCTTATTTACGGGACCTCCCATATCAACTGACATCATTCCACCTAATACTATACCTAAAAGAACTTTACTAGTTCCGCCCATTGAATTAAGTCCATTTGTAATCATAGTATTTAAAGCACCAACTGGTGGATTAACAGCAAACACCATAATTGCTCCAATTAGTAATATACCAAAGAAAGGATATAATAATACAGGTTTTAAACCTTCTAAGCTCTGAGGTAATTTATCGAATAATTTCTTTAATAAAACAACTAAATAACCAGCAATAAATCCTGCAAGTAATGCACCTAAGAATCCTGATCCGCCTTTATTAGCTAATGCTCCACCAACAAAACCTACTGCTAGTGCTGGTCTATCTCCAATACTCATTGCAATGAATCCTGCAAGTACTGGAAGCATAAAATCAAAAGCTGTTACACCTACTGTTTTAAAAAATGCTGCAAGTGGTGTATTCATACCAAAGTTGCTTGGATCAATACTATAATCATCAAAAAGGAATGCTAATGCAATTAATATACCACCACCAATTACAAATGGCAACATATGTGATACTCCATTCATAAGGTGTTTATAAATTTGACGACCTATGCTTTCATTTTCTATATTCTCTGTTTCAGCACTGCTATTACCATTATAATGATATACAGGTGCATTTCCACTTATAGCTTCATTGATTAATTCTTCTGCTTTATGTATTCCATTGGCTACTTTAGTTTTTATAACTCTTTTTCCATTAAATCTACTCATTTCAACATTTTTATCTGCTGCAATTATAATACATTCTGCTTCTTCAATTTCTTTTTTAGTTAAAACATTTTTAGCTCCTCCAGAACCATTAGTTTCAACTTTTATCGTAATGCCTAAATCTTTACCCTTATTTTCAAGACTTTCTGCTGCCATATAAGTATGTGCTATTCCCGTTGGACATGCTGTAACAGCTAGAACTCTATATCCACCATTATTTGAAGTTTTTTTATTTTCTTTAACTTCTTCAGGAAATTTTTCACTTTCTTTTTCATCTATTAGTTTTAAAAATTGATCTTTATCTTTACAATCAATTAAGCTATCTTTAAATTTTTCATCCATTAATATAGTAGATAATCTAGCTAAAACTTCTAAATGTAAATTGTCACTATTATCTGGAACTGCAATCATAAAAAATAATTTTGCTAAAGATCCATCTAATGAATCATAATCTACTCCATTTTTACATACTGCTGCAGCTAATGAAGCTTTTTTAACAGCATTAGTTTTTCCATGTGGTATAGCTATTCCATCACCAATTCCTGTTGTACTTTGTGCTTCCCTTGCTATAATAGCTTTTTTATACTCTTCTTTGTTATTTAAATTACCTGTTTTATCCATCAAGTTTACTAGTTTCTCAATACATTCATCTTTAGAAGATGGATTAAAGTTTAACTCAATGCCTTGTTTTTTTAATAAATCAACAATTCTCATTAAATATTCCTCCTTACATTTTTACATTTTAGATAATAGTTTTTCTACTTCTTCTTTTGTTGCTAATTCATCAGAAAATGCACTTGCACTACCTGTTGCAATTCCCATTTTAAATGCTTCTTTTATATCATTATTTTTAATATATCCTGCTAAAAATCCTGCTACCATAGAGTCTCCAGCTCCTACTGAATTTTTCAATATTCCTTTTGGTACCTCTCTTTTTATAGGTTGTCCATTTTCAGGTAATAAAATTGCTCCTTCTCCAGCCATTGAAATCAATACATTTTTAGCGCCCATTTCTTGAAGCTTTTTACCATAAGTTATTATGTCTTCATCATTTTTCAGCTCAACATTAAACATTTCAGCCAATTCATGATGATTAGGTTTTATTAAAAATGGATTATACTTTAGTACCTTTAAAAGTAAATCTTTAGTTGCATCAACTATAAATTCTACATTCTTTTCCAATAGGTTCTTCATTATATTTTGGTATATATCATCAGGAACGCTGTTTGGTATACTACCTGACAATATTAAATAATCTCCTTCTTCTAAATCAGAAAGTTTTTCATATAATTTATTTAAATCATCATTTGTAATTTCTGGACCTGCTCCGTTTATTTCTGTTTCTCCATTACTTTTTAGCTTTACGTTAATTCTTGATAAACCATTTTTTAATTTTATAAAGTCACAATCAACACCGTGATTTTTAACTTGTCTTTCTATTTCATTTCCTGTAAAACCTGCAACATAGCCTAATGCCATGTTCTCTATACCTAAATTATTTAAGACTATAGAAACATTTATTCCTTTTCCTCCTGCATAAACTTCTTCATCATTACTTCTATTTAATGAATCAACTTTAAAATTATCAACTTTTACTATATAATCCAATGAAGGATTAAGAGTTATTGTATTAATCATTTTTACTCACCTCTATTACATTAGTATCATATATAATATCTAAATTTTTTATTCTGCTTGTAATTAATGTTGCATCTTTTATTGTCCCAAAAGTTATAAAACTAACCTCATCTAATTTCGATTCATCGCATAAAACAAATGCTTTATTGCATCTTTTTATCGCCTCTGCTTTTACCATAGCCTCATTTACATCCGGCGTTGTATATCCATTTTTATTACTTACACCATTTGTACCAAAAAAACCTTTTGTAAAATTATATTTTTTTAAATCTTCTACAGTTATAGGTCCAACAATTGCTTCAGTAACAGCTTTTAATTCTCCACCCAACATTAAAGTTTTTATGTTTTTTTCTAATAATTTTTTTGCATGAACTATAGCATTTGTAACAACAGTTATATCTTTTGCTTCTATAAATGATATTAAAGCTTCTGTTGTTGTACCAGCATCTAAGTAAATTAACTCTCTATCTTCTATTAAATTAGCTGCATATCTTGCTATTTCAATTTTCTTATCTGCATTTAATGATTTTCTAACATTTACTTTATAATCATGTTTTGCTGTACCTTCACTTATTAATGTTGCTCCTCCATGAATTTTTTTAAGCAATCCTTCATTATGAAGATTATTTAAATCTCTTCTTATTGTAGATTCAGAAGCATCTAGTAATTTAACTAGTTCAACAACTGAAATTATTCCTTTTGTTTTTAGTTCTTGAAGTATTATATTGTATCTTTCTTCTGTAAACATTCTCACCACTCCATATCTTTATAATAAACTATTTGTTTTTAAAAATCAATCATTTTAGTTCAAATTAATTTAAAATCAATCAAAAGCATTTATATTTTCAACTAAAATATATTTTTAAAGTATAATTATTACATAATTTTGATCGTTTATAACTGTTTTTGATCCAACTCTATTCATTTTCAGCCATATTTATATAACTATTTTTTATATTCACTCATAATATAATATCATTTTTAACAAATATTTCAAAACTAATCATACTATTCCATAAAGAAAATTTACCAAACCATATCTTGTTATTTAAAAGTTTAGAGATAATAGTTTGAATTTAAATCCTCAAATGTTATATATAATTTTTTATATAAAAAGGGATGTATCAAATTTTGATACATCCCTTTTATTAAAACTAAAGCTTTGTAAAAATCGCAGTAGTACCTAAGGATAATTTAGTTAAATGTATGGATACAATCCTCCTTTTGTAAGAAAATTATATATTTCATTTTCATTTAGATATACATCACCTATAAGCCCATGTGCTCTATAAAACTCATTATGATTATGAAAATCTGATCCTGCTGTATAAAGAATGTTCTTATTTTTAGCTACTTCCAAAAAATATTTTGTATCTTCATCTGTATTGCTAAAATACTTAGCCTCTAATCCATCAAAATCTAATTTTATAATTTCTTTAAAATCATTTCTATTGATAAGTACTGGATGCGCAAGTACAACTGTCGCTCCAAAAAATTTTAATATTTTAATTCCATTATCAACCGATAATCCATCGCCTTTATTGATTTCTATATATCTTCCTAATACTTTTTTTATATTATTTATCTTATGATTTTTCACATCTTTTAAAATCTTAACAAGAAGTTCATCTTTATAACTCTCATCTTTAAAATATCCTAAAATATGAACTCTACTTCCATTTTTATGTTTAGTTGAAAGTTCAACTCCTGGAATTACTTTAACTCCTATTCTTTCCCCCTCTAATATAGATTCATCTATACCACAAGTATTGTTATGATCTGTTAAAGAAATTATATCAACACCTCTTTTTTTAGCAAAATTAACAACTTGTTTTGGGGTATAACCACCATCTGAAGATGTTGAGTGAATATGAAAATCTCCTTTTTTATACATCTGTAACTCCTTTAAAATGTTATACCACATTTTATTGTATGAGATTTATAATATAATAGTTATTTATTATTTTCATATCAGGTTATTCTTTAAGGTCATGTTGACATATGCATAATTAAAGCTAGATGGTGTAAGATAACCTTAAAAATCAAATATATTACACATAATACTTAATCTAGACTTAATTTACAACACTCTTAGATCTCCAAGTCCCTCTTCTCCATCTTATATAGAAAATTAATCCTCTTAAACATTCATCACACATCATTGCAATCCATATCCCTCTAAGTCCTAGTCCTAAAACTATTCCGAAAACATAAGAAAGTCCTGTTGCTACAATCCACATTGATAAAACTCCTATAAATATAGGATATTTAATATCACCAGCTGCCTGCATACCTCTTATTATTACAAGATTAAAGGATCTTCCAAACTCCAATAATACATCTATAAATAAAACTTGTTTTCCTAATTTTAAGATTTCAGGATTAGATGTAAATATACCAAGCAAATTATCACTAAATATAAATAGCACTATTGAAACCCCTACTGAAATAAATGCTGCTGGTCTTAATGTCTCCAAAACTTTCTTATAGGCTTCATCTTCCTTATTAGCACCAATAAGATACCCAACTCTTATTTGATTCGCTTGTGATACTGCTGATCCATATATGAAAGAAAACCAAACCAATATTCCAACATATGCTTTTGTTGCAACAGAGCTTGTACCTATCATGTTTATAAATGTTAATATAACCATTTGTGAAAAGTTATATGATACTGATTCTCCTCCAGCTGGAAGACCAATCATCATTAACTTTTTAAATATTTCTTTAGGGAATGGATTTAGATACTTTAATGATACTTTTTGTTTTATATTTTGTTTAAATATGTATATTATAACTATAGCTCCTATAAGTCTGCTTAATACACTTGATATAGCAACACCTTCTACTCCAAGCTTCGGTATCCCAAATGCACCATTTATAAAAAGAAAGTTTCCTAATATATTAATGGCATTTACTATTGCAGAAACATACATTCCTTGTTTCATTAAGCTGTTACTTCTTAATATTGCTGAATAAGTCATAAATATAGCTTGTAGAAATATTCCTCCACCGATTATACTTATATATGTTTTTGCATCTATAAGCAGCTCACTTGGCATTCTTAGCCATTTAAAAAATATACCATTAAAACATAATAACAATATGCTTATTAAAATACTAAATATCAAATTAGAAAATACAGCTACAGAATATATTTCGGAAACCTTTCCATAATTTTCTGCACCTAAGTATTGAGATACAAGTATTGTTGTTGCCATAGTAATAATACTAAAAGTAATAAGTAAGAAATTCATGATTTGATTTACATTTCCTACAGCAGCAACAGCATTTTCCGATACTCTGCTTAACATAAGTTGATCCACATTACTTACAAGCATCTGCAAAATAAGTTCTATAAAAATAGGCCATGTCAATTTAAATAACGATGTTGTTCTTTCAGTTGTCCTCTCTAATGTGTTTATACTACTCATTTTTTCTCCTTTCCCTTCACAAAAATCCTTCTTGTTGTTGCGTTTATTTCTATTGCATAAATATTATTTTAAAACACAATATTTATACAACACAAAACATGGCAAAATTTAAACAAATCATTGCCATGTTTTATATTACATCCCTTAATATCATTAATCAATATAAATATAAAATAATCAAAACTCTAGTATACTTATTTATCTTTTATATAAGTATAAAGTACCATTCTGAGGTGTATGTATCATTTTGCCTTTAAATCCTCTTTTCCTCAATTCCTTTTGAAGAGTATACATGAAAAATCCATGAGTAACTATTAAAATATTCTGTGATCCTTCTTCTTTTACTTTTTCTTCTAAAAAATCAAGAAAATTTTTAGCATTTAATTCAGTTTGTGTTTTTAATTCCTCTTGAGAAGAATGATTAAAATACCATGCAAACCTTGCACTTATTGCCCAGAACCAATATGGTAACTTTAAATTACTTTTAAACAATGGACTTATTGGAACTTCCCTTATTAAATCATCTTGAACTATTTCTTCAAAATATATATCTTTAGCAGTTGTTATTGCTCTACTTAAAGTACTACAATAACATTTATCCCAAGCTATTCCTTGAAGTTCTACATCATTTCTTATAACATCACTAGTATTGTAAGCAGTTTCCCAATCCTTAAACTCTTTTGATGTCATAAGAAATTTTCTTTTATAATTAACTTTAAAATGTCTTACAAGTCCTATTCTCATTCCTATACCTCCACCAACTTAATTACATAAATTAACTTTAGTATACTGTATAATTTATGTACTATATTTAATTCCATCAATAAAATATACTTATATCAACTTAATGCTAAGCATTAATCTAAATACTTCTATAAGATCAACATAAAATATTAACCTTTCTTCATACTATTTATTAATATTTCCCCAATGTGTTAAAATTTATAGTCTATTATACAGCAATTTTTTTTAACTGTTTAATAGTTCATATATTTTTAAGTATTATTTAATAATATTTATATAAATATATTTATTTTGGGCATTCATAAGTTCAATTACTCTGTTCACTTTGCTTATACATATATAAGTATTTTGATAAAACATATCCTTAAAATAAAGCAAAAAAAAGTGTTCCAAATATATTTGAAACACACACACTCAAAATAATAAAATTAAAAATATAAATTTTCACCATAAAATATATTAACTATTTATTTCCTAGTCATATTTATAATGAACATGTAATAGTTCTTTTGAACGTTCCTTTAATAGTCCATTATATAAAGATATTAGTACCGGATTCTCTTGACTTCTCTTTATTTGCGTAACCTTATCTACTTTATAAAGACCTTTAGCTCTTTCTTTCTTTCCTTCTTTTAAACTAAAAGGTTGTCCTGCTCCAGCTACACATCCTCCTGGGCAAGCCATAACTTCAACAAAATCAAACTGTTCTTCTCCATTTTGAATCTTATCAATTAGGTTTTCTGCATTAGCAAGTCCACTGACTACTCCTATACGCAGATTCTTTTCTCCAAATGGAACTTCACAAACCTTTACACCTTCCATTCCACGAACACCAATAAATTCTATTTCTTTTAAAGCCTTTGAGCTCTTATCTTCAACTACCCCACGGATTACAGCTTCTGTTACACCACCTGTAACTCCAAATATAACACCTGCTCCTGAGTATAAAGAAAATGGCATATCTGAAGATTCTGGTTCAATCTTATCAAATTGAAGTCCAGCTTCGTTAATCATCTTACATAATTCTGTTGTTGTAATTACATAATCAATATCCTTAATTCCATTTCTTATAAATTCTTCTCTAGCTGCTTCTGCTTTCTTAGCAGTGCATGGCATAACAGCTACTGATATAGTTTCTTTTTCGTCTAAAGCATCTTTTTCTTTAAAATACTCTTTTATTACTGATCCAAACATTTGCATAGGTGACTTACATGTAGAAACATACTTCATAAGTTCTGGATGTTTAGTTTCCACATATCTTACCCAAGCTGGACAGCAAGAAGTAAATAAAGGAAGTTTATCATCTCCCGATTCTAATTTTTGTAAAAATTCATTAGATTCTTCTACTATTGTCATATCAGCTGTTAATGAAGTATCATATATTTCATCAAATCCTAATTTTCTCATTGCAGCAACTATATTGTCCATAACATTTTCTCCAGGTTTTATTCCAAATTCTTCACCTAAAGCAACTCTTACTGCTGGTGCAACTTGAGCTACAACTCTTTGTTTAGGATTATATATTGCTTTCCAAACTGGCTTTATATCGCTCTTTACAACAATAGCTCCTGTTGGACATACATTAGCACATTGTCCGCAATTTACACAATCTGTTTCTCCTAAACATTTACCAAATGCCGGACTAACAACCATATTAGAACCACGATATGCAAAATCAATTGCTCCAACATTTTGTATTTCATTACACATTCTAACGCAATCTCCACATAATATACACTTACTTGGATCACGAACTATTGATTTAGATGAAGTATCTAATTCAATTTTTTCATTTTTATTTTTAAATCTAATAGTCTTCACTCCAAAGCGCAAAGCTAATTCTTGAAGTCTACATTTTCCACTCTTTTCACACACAGTGCAATCTCTGCAATGTGATGCCAATAAAAGTTCTAATATCATCTTACGATGCTTATGAAGTTTAGGCGTATTAGTCTTAATTGACATTTTATCCTTAGGTGGCGTAGAGCAAGAAGCTATAATTCCTCCCCATTCATCTTCAACCACACACATTCTACAAGCTCCATAAATAGATAGCTCAGAATAATAACAAAATGTAGGTAAATCAATTCCCGCTTTTCTTACTAAGTCTAAAATATTTTTTTCCTTATCAAATTCTACCCTGTTACCATCAATTATCATATATTTTGACATAAGTTTATACCTTCCTTTCACTAATTCATAATTCGTGAGCTATTAAACCAACTGGATTGCTTTAAATGCGCATCCATCCATACAAGCACCACATTTTATACATTTTGATTGATCAATGGTATAAGGTTTTTTAATTTCTCCTGTAATAGCTCCTGCTGGACACATTCTTGCACATTTAGAACAGCCTTTACATTTATCCTTATCTATTTCATAAGACATTAAAGATTTACATACTCCGCCTGGGCATTTTTTATCTACAACATGAGCTATATATTCTTCTCTAAAGTATTTCAAAGTACTCTTTACTGGCAAAGATGCACTCTTACCAAGACCACAAAGCGCTGTCGCAGATATAGTATCTGATAATTCTTCCAACATATCTAGGTGTTCTAATGTACCTCTTCCTTCTACAATATCAGTTAGAATTTCTAACATTCTTTTTGTACCTTCTCTACAAGGTATACATTTACCACAAGATTCATTTTGAGTAAAATTCATAAAGAAACGAGCTACCTCTACCATACAACTTTTATCATTCATTACAACTAATCCACCACTACCAATCATGGCTCCAACTTTTTTAAGTGAATCAAAATCTAGTGGTAATTCTAAATGATTTTCGCCTACGCAAAGACATCCACCAGATGGTCCTCCAATTTGAACTGCTTTAAACTTTCCTTCTTTTACTCCACCACCAATATCAAATATTACCTCTTTTAATTTTGTTCCCATAGGAACTTCTATTAAACCTGTGTGTTTGACATTTCCAGTAAGTGCAAAAGCCTTAGTTCCATAATTCTTTTCAGTACCAATACTCTTATACCACTTTGAACCTTTATTAATGATGCTTGGAACATTACAAAATGTTTCAACATTATTTAATACAGTTGGTTTTTCAAATAATCCCTTTTCAACAGTTCTAGGTGGTTTAACTCTTGGCATACCTCTATTTCCTTCTATTGACGCTGTAAGAGCACTTCCCTCACCACAAACGAATGCTCCTGCTCCTTGACTTATATGTAAGTCAAAATCAAATCCAGAATTTAAAATATTCTTTCCTAAAAGTCCCACTTTAGTAGCTTGATCTATAGCCATTTGCAATCTTTTAACTGCAAGTGGATACTCAGCACGAACATATATATAACCATAATTTGCTTTTGTTGCAATTCCAGCTATAAGCATTCCTTCAATTACTCTATGAGGATCACCTTCCATCATACTTCTATCCATAAATGCTCCTGGATCACCTTCATCACCATTACACACTATATATTTTTGTTTTTCAGCTTGTTGTAATACTTGAGACCATTTTCTTCCTGTTTGGAAACCACCGCCTCCTCTTCCACGAAGATAAGATTCTGATATTTCGTCTACAACTTCCTCAGGTGTCATATCAAAAAGTGCTTTCGCAACAGCAGTATATCCTTCAGCTGCTAGATATTCTTCAATAGACTCTGCATTTATATGTCCACAATGTTCTAATGCAACACGTGTTTGTCTTGCATAAAAAGGAATTTCTTCTTGCTTACTGTAACTTTTCTCTTCATTTTTATAAATAAGATGTTCTATTACTTCATTGGAAATTATACTTCTTTCAACAATTTCTTCACAATCTTCTAATTTAACTTTTATATATAATATTCCTTCAGGTTCTATTCTTAAAAGTGGACCCATTTCACAAAATCCATGACATCCGCTCTTCTTTAAACCAATACTATCATCATGAGGTTCTTCTTCTAATGAGATAGTAACTTCAAGTCCTCTTTGTTCTATTAACTCTTTTAATCTATCATAGATTTTTAAAGAACCACTAGCTACACAACCAGTTCCACCACAAATTAATATTTGTTTAGATTGTTTACCTAAAGCTAACTTACATTTTTCTATTGAAGAGTTCAACTCTTCCCTAGTGTTAATTCTCATTAGATGCTTCCTCCTTTAACTGTTTTATTATGTCTCTAGCCTTTTGCTTAGTCATACTAGGATGTACTACATCGTTTACAGTACAGACCGGTGCTAACCCACATGCGCCTAGACAAGATACAGTTTCAACTGTAAAAATCATATCATCTGTTGTAACTTTGCTTTCTGAAAGTCCTAATAATTTTCTGAATTCTTCTAATATAGGTATAGATCCTCTTACATGACATGCAGTTCCATCACAAATTTTTATTACGTATTTTCCTTTAGGTTGTAATGAAAAATTTTCATAGAAAGTTGCAACACCATATATTTTTGCTTCACTTATTTTTAAGTGTTTTGCAATATAACATAGTGCTTCCTTTGGTAAATAACGATATTGTTTTTGAACTTCTTGCATTATAGCAATAACTGACGACTTTTGATAATTATGAGAAGCTAAAATGGTATCTAATTCTTTCATTTCCTCTTCTTTTAATATCACTTGTCCCACCCCCATATATTATAAATTATTATAAAAATAAAAAATGATTTATTATAATATGCTTGTACATATTTATAATATATAATCACTTTTATTAACAAAATAATATATTATTTTTTTATTTTTTAATACCACCTTCTTTAAATGACTATCATTCATACGTATATTATATACTATGATATTTATTTATATTCTTATATATATTAAAACACATATTTCACTTATTTGTAAGATATTTTTATTATTTCTTACATATTAGGTTAATGTAATTATTAAAAAAAAGAAACGAAAAAAGTAGTTTATTTTTTGTCTTCTTTGAATATAAGATTGATTGTTTGCAAAACTAAATAATCATATATCTTAATATTCTGTCAATAATCTTCAATTTATATTATTATTTAAAATCAATTACATAATTTAAGTATAAAAAACTAGTTATAAGAAAAATATATTATAAAGATTTAATTTTAGTTATAAGATAATTCTACTTTAAAACACATATTAAAATTCAATTAAAATAGGTGAAGTATATGAATATATATTTAATTTTAACATTAATTCTTTTCATAATTAATTCTATATGTGCAGTCTCTTTAGTATTTATTGAAAAAAGAGATACCACAACTATTTGGGCATGGCTTTTAATCCTTTTTATTTTTCCCTTTTTAGGATTTATGCTTTATTTATGTTTTGGACAAAACATATCTAAAAAAAAGATTTTCAGCAAAAAAGCTGCCATTGATAAAAAAAAGATTAAAAAATTATTAGCTGATTTAAATAAAGATTTGCATAATGAAGTTGCTGAAGAATATATAGATCTTATAAAAATGAATTTTTATGCTAATGATAGTATTTATACAAAAGAAAATGAAGTAAAAATCTACATTAATGGAGAAAATAAATTTAAAGATTTAATGTGCGATATTAAAAATGCTAAATCCTTTATAAATATTGAATACTATATTTTTAAATTTGATACTCTTGGCTCTAAATTAATAGAATTATTAAGAGAAAAAATTAATGAAGGTATTGAAGTTAGATTATTAGTTGATGGTATGGGATCTAAATCATTAACAAAAAAGCACATAAAATATATTAAATCTTGCGGAATAAAATTTTCAGTTTTTTTTCCTAATATAGCTCCATATATAAATCCACGTCTGAATTATAGAAATCACAGAAAAATAGTAGTTATTGATGGAGATACAGGTTATGTTGGTGGTTTTAATGTTGGTGATGAATATATAAATAAAGGAAAACAATTTTCTTTTTGGAGAGACACTCATATAAAAATTATAGGTGCTGCTGCATTAGAATTAAACAAAAGATTTGCTCTTGATTGGGAATATGCTGCAAAAGAAGATATTTACGATATACAATTAAAAAAAATCACATTTTCTTCAAAAGGAAATGTGGGTATACAAATAGTCTCTTCTGGTCCAGATAATATGGAGGAATACATAAGAAATTCTTATTTAAAAATTATAACAAATGCAAAAAAAACTCTCTTTATACAAACACCTTATTTAGTGCTTGATCATCCTATGATAGAAGCTTTAAAAATTTCAGCATTTTCTGGCGTTGATGTAAGAATAATGGTTCCAAATAAAGCTGATTACTTTTTTATGAGTTGGGCTCTAAGTGCCTCAATAGGCAGTCTTATTAAATCTGGTATTAAATTTTATAAATACAAAAATGGCTTTATTCATTCTAAAACTATTGTTTCAGACAGTTCAGTATGTAGCATTGGTACTGCTAATTTAGATATAAGAAGCTTTAAACTTAATTTTGAAATTAATGCTATAATTTATGACTCTAAAATAGCAAAAGACTACGAAGATATATTTTTAAAAGACCAAAATGTATGTACACTATTAACGCTTAAAGAATATGAAAATAGAGGACATCTAATTAAAATATTAGAATCTATTTCTAGATTAATATCACCTATTCTTTAATAATAATAAAATTTTAATTATTTTTTCTAAATTTTATGTTACACTATATTTTATTATACTGTAATAAAATACATAAACTTTAGAAAGGTGACTCAAAATGAAAATTGATATTGATAAAAAATTATTTAAATATGGATTATACATTACTATTACAGCTATTACTATATATATTGCCTTTGCAATTCTTTTTAATATAGGTAACATTTTAGGAACTACTTTTCATGTTATAGAGAAAATACTTTCATTAATAAAACCTTTGTTAATAGCTATTTTAATTACATATATTTTATTTCCTCTTACTAAAGGTATAGAAAATTTTCTAAAAAACAATAAGATATATAAGATAAAAAATAAAGGCACTTACCGTGCACTAAGCATTATTTTTTCTTACCTAGCAATAATAGGAATAATATTAGGACTTCTTTGTGGTATTTATTTTATGATTGGTGGACAATTATCTAAAAATATTAGTATTTCTAATATAGTAGAATATATATCTGTTTATTTAAGTACACATTCATTTTCTAATTCATCAATCAGTTTAGCATTAGAAAATTTAAATTTACCTTTTTTAAATGCTATAGAAGATCATATAGTAATAGTAGTTAACTTTATTCAAAATTATATTACAAATAATATGGGGAAAATGGCTTCTTTTGCAGTATCTATAGGAAGTGGAGTTGCTACTTTCTTTATTGCATTAGTTATTAGTATTTACCTTTTAAAAGATCATGAATATTTTATTAATCTTTGGAATAAACTTTATTACTTAATCTTCAGAAATAGTAAAGTTGGTAAGAAAATAAATTACGTATTTTCAACAATACATGAGGTTTTTGGAAAGTTTATTCGTGGCCAATTGCTAGAAGCATTCTTCGTAGGAATCTTATCAGCAATAGCTTTATCTATTGTTGGAATAGATTACGCTTTTGTTATAGGTATAATAGTTGGATTATCAAATCTTATTCCTTATGTAGGTCCAATAGTTGGTACTATTTTAGCTGCCATAATGGGCTTATTAAGTGGTACACCTATAAAAATAGTTTATGCTATTATTGCTATGATTATTGTTCAACAAATAGATAATAATCTTTTAGCACCTAAAATAGTTGGGAATAGCGTAGGATTGCATGCTGTATTTACAATGCTTGCAATATTAATAGGTGGAAATATTGGTGGACTCTTTGGAATGTTACTTGCAGTACCTTTAGCTGCTTCATTTAAAGTTTTATTTAATAATTGGTACACAAATTATATGAAAAAAGAAAACTTAAAAGTAAAATAATGATTTTAAAGAAAAAAAGATATCTTAGATTTTCTAGATATCTTTTTTTCTTTATTTCATACTATCAACTACATCTTAAAACAGATAGAATTTTTATTATAACTTTTCTTCATAGAATGTGAATAGGTCATTTAAATATTCTTTTAATATTTCATCTTTTTCTCTAAATATTCCATGCTTAGATCCTTCAAAAAATACCTTATCACAATTTTGAGCATATTTTGCAAATTTGTTTTGTCCACCTGATTTTACAAAATCATCTTTATCAGCTTGCATTAACATTACAGGAATTTCAACCTTTGATGCATTGTCTTTATCTGTAATTCCTTTAGTAGCATATATTGATGCTTGAAGCCAATTATATGAAGCTCCACCTCTTTGTAGATCTTCATCATTGCTTACTATATTATGATAATATCTACATCTAGCATCTGATGATGTATCAGAACTTTTCAAACTATACGTGTCATCATATTTACCTTGTCCAGCAATATATTTATCACCAAATGATAATGCTACACTTGTATTAGCTATTAATTTAGCTATACTTGATGGTACTTTGCCAGTATTAATTTCTAACATAGGTGAAGTTAATACTACAGCATCAAAATATTCTGGATATTCTTCTAAAAATTTGCTTCCTATTCCACCCCCCATTGAATGTGCAAACAAAAATACTTCTTTATCATTAGAATTAGGCATAACTACATCATCCATTAATTCTTTTAGATCTAAAACATAATGTTCAAAATCTTTTACATTTATTTGACTCTTATCTTTAACTCCAAGAGAACCTGACCTTCCATGTCCCCTATGTTCTATTCCAAAAACCGAATATCCTTGATTTAGAAAATAATAAATCATTTCATTATATTTTTCTAATGATTCTGAAAATCCATGACTTATTACAACATTAGCTTTTGAGTCATTTAATTTATACATCTCATAATATATATCAACGCCTTCTTGTCCTTGTACAAAGCCTGTCTCTTTTATGTCATCAATATAGGGTTCTACTACGTTCTTCATTTTTTCTTCATAGTCTTCTTCTAATACATAGATACTTTCTAGTGAAGCTTTATCAAAAGCAAAAACATGTTGATATGGCAATTCAAAACATAGAGTCATTAACACCACCATAGTAAAAATAGCAATCGTTTTTTTAATATTTTTGCACATTAAAATTCTCCTTTTCACTAATTATTTTTAGTTATAACTATTTATGTAATCGATTACTTTAATTGTAAACTGAATTTTTATATTTAACAATATCAAAATAAATATTTGTGACTTTCATATTTAATTTATATTTTAAATTATAAATTAATAGAAAATTTGATTTATTTTGATAATTTTACTTTCCATGTAAAATTATGTATTGAAGTTTATTCTAATAGTTAATTACACTATATTTAACATATTATTTTTTGTTTAAAATTACATTTTTTTATTTTTTATATGTATATAATTAAAATATAAGTCAATAATTAAAATATCATAACAATCTTCTCAATATACATAATACTCTATTTAATATACTTTTTTATATTAAATAGAGTATTATTTTTTCAGATAATCTAAGTTAATAGTACTATTATTTTAATTTATATAATTTTATCTATAATTAAAGTTCAAAGTCAGAAGATTGACTTTGTTTATATACCTTATCATAAACATTTTTTCTAAAGTAAATAAATTCATCATTACTTACTTTAGATGGGTATGTCATTATCTTTAATGGTAATAATTCATTTCCTATTTGTAATGGTAGCTGTATATAATCAAACTCATTTAATTTAAATCCTAATCTTTTATAAAATTCAATTCTACGTATACATATATCATCATTAGGAAATTCCACCTCTAGATAAATAGGCTTGTTCGAATTATTTATATATTCTTTTAGCAAGTGAGTTCCCATACCTTTACCTCTTAAGATTCTATCTACTGCAAAATGTTCTATAAAATTAAACTTCTCAAATTCCCATGTTGCTATAAATCCAACAACATTTCCACTATGGTCTTTGACTCCATATACTTTATATAAATCATCATCAAAAATTTCTTTTTGACCTTCTCTGCTTCTTCTTTCTATATTAGGAAAGGACTTATCTAATAAGCAAAAAAAGCTCTCAAAATCATCCTTTTCAATTCTTTCTAAATTCTTAAACATAAATTTCTCCTCCAATAAATTCAAAAATACCATATCTTATTTTAATTATAACTATATTTTAAATATATGTTAATATATGAATAAGCGAAGTGGACGAAGTAATTAAACTTAGGAATACTAAAATGA
>NZ_JAMQHY010000051.1:0-5577 GCF_023845705.1 Clostridium sp. ZBS15 | reverse complement strand
AGTCCAATTACAATGCCACTTCATCTATTTCATATATTAACACGTATTTAAACAATTCTTAAATAAAATCACTTTTAATTATACTTTAAAAATGATTTTATTACAAAGTTTTGATTTTTTATTTCATTACCACTGTATACTAGGTGATATTTTTTTATAAATTTAATCCTATATAATTTTTCACAATTAACTAGTATATATTTAAAAGCTTATATGCCTTCAGCATATAAGCTTTTATAATTTTCATATCATATATTAATGCAATTACATAATAAAAACATAAAACAAACCAAATCTAAAACTAAGATATTTGTTTATTATTATAATAATTATAAATGTAAAATGGTACTCCGATAAGCATCAGTATGAATCCCCACATTACAGTTTCTGCTCCTGAACCATAAATAGTCCATATAGAATATGCAAATGCTAAAAGAGGTATTATTGATTTCTTTATAAATATTTTAAAATTAAATTTCTGCTCTTCTCTAAACATAAGCATCATTTCTGCACTTACTGCTAATAAATAAACAGGTAAAAATGACAATGTTGCTAATATAGTTATAAACGTAAAAGCAGATACCATGTTCTTTTGGTAATTCATCACAAGTAATATATTTACCAATACTGATCCAGCTATCAATGAATTTATTGGAGTTCCATACTTAGGATGTAATTTACCAAAAAATTTAGGAAACACTCCATCTATTCCTGCTGCATATGAAACTCTAGCTGTTGATAATAGCCATCCAATTGTTGTTCCTAGAATGCATATTACAACTGCGATTGTTAGTCCTTTACCAATTGAGTGTCCAAATATATTAGTTAATATGTCTGTAAGTGGTGCTGTACTAGTTGAAAGCTGTAGATTTGACATAGCTCCCATACTTCCAACACTTATTAATATGTAAATAACAGATGCTATTATCATTCCATATATTGTGCTCTTTTTAACATTTTTTTCTGGATCTCTGATTTCTCCTGCTGTAACTGTAGAACTTTCCAAGCCTACAAATGCCCATAATGTTGATGTTGCCGCTAATGGAATTGTAGATAATCCCTTTCCTTGTGGCATAAGTGGCATTAAATTAATTTTATCAAAATTTAAGAAAGCTGCTATTATAAATACTCCAAAAAATGCAATCTTAAACACAGTAACAAAAGTTTGAATCTTTCCAGCTTCTTTAACTCCTACTATATTTAATATAGTAAAAATCCATAATAATGAGCTAGTGTATATTATTGATGCTAATGGATTTTGAAGTGCAGGTATAATGGATGCACTATAGCTAGATAAAGCCACAATAATTGCAGCATTTCCAATCCAAGAACCATTCCAATATAACCATGCACTTAAAAAACCTGTAAATTCTCCAAATGCTTCTTTAGTATATTGATATGCCCCCCCAGTAGCTGGATATTTAGAACCTAAGTTTGCAAATGAAATTGCTATTAATATAGAACCTATAGTCGTTATAACCCATGCTATTATTGTTGCTAACGGTCCTGATACCTGTGCAAGGGTTGCTGGCAACATAAATACTCCTGAACCAATCATATTTCCACATACAAGCATAGTAGCCATAAATAGACTGATTTCTTTCTTCAAGTTGTTATTCTCCATTTTTTCCTCCTAATGTTGGACTGAAATCACAATATAAAATTTAACCTTTAACATTGTAATTTTATCAGCTTCTCATCATTTGTCAATGCATTATCTAATTATAAATTGATTAATAATTAATAATTTATAGAATATATTTATAATTTTCTCTTTATTAGAAATTTATATACTATATTTCTTAATAATTTAGCTACGCTTCTTCTTTTTTTCCACATTTCTCATATAAAAGAACCCCTGTCCATTCACATAAGAATCCTAATACTGCGCCAATAAGTAATGATGGTATAAGATTCATGAAATCTCCATTAGCTGCAAATGTTGAAAATGATCCAACAAAAGCTCCTGGTATAAATGCAAGTACTTTAATTTTAGATTGTATACATAAAAAAAATGTAGTCACTATTGTCATGATTACTCCCGCTTGTGGAAAACCTAACATAGCTGATACCTTTATACTTAGCATTGCCCAAAATACTCCACTCAAATTTGTACATATAGCACTTTTAAATCCCTCTTTTTTACCACCTGCTGCAAAAAAAGTAGTACAACCTGCAAAACCCGCCCAAGCAATTAATCCTGCAGCATCAGCACCTATCATCCACGCACCACAAAGTATTGCTGTAGTCAATGATAATGAAAATAATGAACTCATTATTATTTCCTCCTATAATATTAATTTTAGATTATTTTTTATTAAAATGTTTATTATATGCATAAGCAAAGTGGTCTGTTCCACCTTTCAATGAACAATTTACAATTGACAATGTACAATTGTGGTTGAAAGCCACTGGCTTTCTTAAAAAATATATTTTTGGAAATCACGTTGTGATTTCATCCTAAATTGTCAATTGTTCATTGTACATTGTCAATTAAAAAATCTATAAGACCTTAGATTTTATAAGCATTTCAACCTTCAAAAATTCTATAATTCCCAAAAGAATAAAATAATCTAATATTTGTTATAAAAATAGCTGTGTTTAATCTTATGGATTTTTAACACAGCTATTATTATAAATGAATAATTAAAAAATTTATAGAATTATTTCTCTTTCTTCTCCATTATTTTTGAATTTTATTTCGCCCTTACCTATAGCTGTAACTGGACATACAAGTGCACATAAATGACATCCAACACATCTATCTTTATTTACTTCCGGCTTTCTTTCCTCTACATTCCATTTTATAGCTTGATGAGCACCATCATAACATGAAATGTAACATCTACCACAGCCTAAACATTTTTCTTCATCAACTTCTGGATAAACTATATATTCTCTATCTAAATCTTCAGCTGGAATAATATTTTTAACAGCTATTCCAACCATATCTTCTAACTTTTCAAATCCATGTTCTTCCATAAAATGAGATAACCCACTTATCATATCTTCTACTATTCTATACCCATATTGCATTACTGAAGTAGTAACTTGAAGATTACTTGAACCCAATAATATAAATTCTAAAGCATCTTCCCATGTTTCTATTCCACCAATTCCACTTATAGGAACACCTTGTAATTTTTCATTCTTAACAAGTTCATAAATAAATCTTAATGCTATTGGTTTTACAGCTTTTCCTGAATATCCTGAGACAGATGATTTAGCATTAACTACTGGTTTTGCAGTCATTGAATTTATATCAATGCCAGTTATGCTTTTTATAGTATTTATTGTTGCAAGTCCTGTTGCTCCTCCTTCCATAGATGCAATAGCTGGTACTGCCATATCTCCTATGTTAGGAGTCATTTTAGCTAGTATTGGTAAATGAGTACCTCTTCTAGTTGCTTCACAATATTTTTTAACAAGTTCTGGGTTTTGACCAACATCTGAACCCATTTCATGACTTGTCATTTGAGGACATGAGAAATTACATTCTATCATGTCAGCACCAGCTTCAGTTACAAGCTTTGCTAAGTCTTCCCACTCTTTTTCATTTTCTCCCATTATTGAAGCTACTACAACTTTAGTAGGATAATTTTCTTTTAATCTTCTTAAATCATCTAAATTTTGTTGTAATGGATGATCTGATATTTGTTCCATATTTTTAAACCCAACAAATGAAGTTGCTTCTTTTCTTAAACTATCAAAACGTGGAGAAACTTCATTAGGCATAAAGAAACCTATAGTTTTAAACATTACGCCTGCCCAACCAGCTTCAAATGCTTTAGCACACATTTCATAGCAATTTCCTACTGGTGATGATGATAAGAAAAATGGATTTTCACATTTTACTCCACAAAATTCTATTGATAAGTCTTTGATAATACTCATTATCTAGCACCTTCTTTCTCGTTTAAATATTTATCTATTTTTTCTGCTGCTTCTTTTCCTAATTTAAGTGCATAAACAACTGTTTTATCACCTTCAACTATATCTCCACAAGCAAATACTCTATCAATATTAGTTTCATATTCTTTAGTTAATATCATTCCTTTATCATTAAGCTCTATATTAGCTATTGAATTTACTTCTTCTTGTTCTTGTCCAATTGCAAATATAACATTTTCTGTAGGTATATCTAAATTAGTATCATCAAACATTCCAGTTCCTTTGAATCTTGAAACCTTTCCATTTTCACCAATAATTTCACCAGGCTTAATGCCTGTAAATATAGGTATATTTAAATCAATTACTTCTTGAATACTCTTTCTTTCAGCTGGCATTTTTTCTATAGTTCTTCTATAAACTATTTTAACATCTTCTGCACCTAAGTTCTTAGCTGTCATTGCACAATCTATTGCAACGTCTCCACCACCAACAACTATAACTTTATTTCCTAGTTTATATTCTCCAGTTGACTTTACTTCTGCTAAAAAGTCTGTACCATTAATTACACCATTTAAATCAGAACCATTTATTTTAACTTCTTTACTCTTTTGCATTCCACAGGCAATTAAAAATGCTTTGTAGCCCTCTTTACTTAAAGAATCTATAGTAACATCTTTTCCAATGTTTACATTAGTTCTAAACTCTACACCTAGATTTTTTATATATTTAATTTCATTATCTACAACTGCTTGAGGTAGTCTTTCTTCTGGTATTCCATAAGTTAACCAACCACCTAATTTTTCTTTTTTCTCAAATACTGTCACATTGTATCCTAATTGTGCTAATTTAGTTGCTGCTGCTAATCCACTTGGACCTGAGCCAACTATAGCAATTTTTTCTTTATTATTTTCTACTTTGTTTAGCATTTCCAATCCTAAAACGTTTTCATAATCAGTTAAATACTTTTGAAGCTTTGCAATTTCTATAGGCTTGTCTATATTTGTTCTACTACAAGCTCCTTCACAATATTTCTTGGTAGGACATACTCTGGCACACACTCCTCCAAGTATGTTGTTTTCTCTTATTGTCTCAACAGCTCCCTTTAGATTTCTAAAGCGAAGTGAACGAATAAATTTAGCTGGATTCGTTCCTATTGGACATGCTTGTGAGCACGGTGCATCATAACATAGTAAACATCTTGAAGATTCCTCTATCGCAAATACTGGACTGATTAATTCTTCATTGTTTTTTTTCATTTTATTATTTTTATACAAAATGATCCCCCCTAAGTTGTGTATCAACAATATTAACTTAATAGTTAAGAAATACTATTAAGTTAATATTATGATGTTATAATTATATCATAAATAAATACAATGTTTTACTTTGCACTTTCTTATTATGTTAATGTTTACATTGACTATTTGTTAAAATAATTATTTTTTAGATACTCTATTGTAATTTTTTTCTCTTTTATACATTATATTTATGTTTTTTATATTTTTATATATTATGTAAAATGTTTCAACTAAAACAAAACTATCTATTAAAACAATAATTATGTTATTCTAATAGATAGTTTATCTTAATTTATGACTATTTATATCAATAATTTGTATATCATATAAATTATTATTTAATTATATTTCCTAAGAAATGATGGGATTTTTATAAATTCCTAAAGAA
>NZ_JAMQHY010000050.1:0-3129 GCF_023845705.1 Clostridium sp. ZBS15 | reverse complement strand
TAGATAAAAAAGAAGCGTTTCTTCAATCTATTAATGAAAAAATTGATACAAGTAATAAGAATGGATATACTTTTACTGAAATTATAAAACATCTTGTTAAATTTCAAAGTGATGTTATAAGTGAAAAAACAAAAAAAGGATTATATGAAGCAAAGCAAAAAGGAGTAACTCCAGGAAGACCAAAGAAACCTGATGAGAATGTAAAACATGCTATTGTTATGTATGAAAGTAAAAAATATAGTTTAAGTGAAATAAAAAAAGAAACTGGAATTAGTAAATCTACATTATACAGATATTTAGAACATTAATTACCTAAAATTATACAATTAAAGAATAGCTATACTTATGAGGAAATATCGCCAATCACAAAATAATTGGCGATATCAAAACATTTTTATTTTTTTGAATGTGCCTTAATTATTTTTACATTAATACTAATTCTGTTATGTAATATATTCGTTTTATATTTACTATATACTGCATACTCCATATCTAACCAGAATATTATTGTACTTTTCTTTTAAAAGTTATTACATCATCATATAATTTTGGCATCCATCCTTTCCCTTCTTGTTCTTTATGTAAAATACCTACAAGTTCCCACCCTTTTGATCCATAATTATCAAGTTCTTGCTTTAATTTTTCTGGATCCTCTAAACTTTTAAAATCTGTAATACTTATAACATTATATTCCCATTCCATCTTTAAAACCTCCTTTTATTATTTATAAAATATTTTTAATATTAGTATTTCATATTTTCCTTGTTATTATTCTTTTATTAATTACAATCCCTAATAAATTCATACTATTATCTTTCAGTAAAATACATTTAAGTTTATTAATTATTCTAAAAATTTTATACTATCTAATTATTTTTAAACCACCCCTTAGTATTGTTAGCTATTTTAACAAGAGCAAGCATTACTGGAACTTCAACAAGTACTCCAACTACAGTTGCAAGAGCTGCTCCACTTTGTAAACCAAATAATGATATCGCTACTGCTACTGAAAGTTCAAAGAAATTACTTGCACCTATCATTCCTGCTGGTGCTGCAATGTTATGAGGAAGTTTAAGTAATTTTGCTCCAACATAAGCAATAGTAAAAATAAAGAAAGTCTGAATTGTAAGTGGTACTGCTATTAATAAAATATGCAACGGATTGTTTAAGATAATATCTCCTTGGAAGGAAAACAATATTATAAGTGTTAAAAGTAATCCTATTATTGTTACATTGTCAAACTTCTTTAAAAATATATTATTAAAATAATCCTCACCTTTTTTCTTTATTAGTACAGTTCTTGTTGTATATCCTAAAGCTAGCGGAATAACAACAAATAGTACTGTTGAAAGAAGTAATGTTCCCATTGGTACAGTTACATTACCAACTCCAAGTAAAAATGCTACTATTGGTGCAAATGCAATTAAAATTATTAAATCATTAACTGCAACTTGAACTAAAGTATAGGCTGCATCACCTTTTGTTAAATGACTCCATACAAATACCATTGCTGTACATGGCGCTGCTCCAAGTAATACTGCTCCTGCTAAATATTCTTTAGCAAGATTTACTGGTATAAAACTTTTAAATACAATGTAAAAAAAGAACCATGCAATTGCATACATTGTAAATGGTTTTATAAGCCAATTTGTTACACAAGTTAATATAAGTCCCTTTGGTTTTTTACTAGCATTAACTATACTTGTAAAATCTATTTTTAACATCATTGGATATATCATAAGCCAAATTAATATTGCAACTGGAATTGATACGTTATAATATTCAAATTTATTTAGTGTATCTGGTATTATAGGTAAAAATTTTCCTATAAAAATTCCAACAACAATACATGCTGCTACCCATAATGTTAAATATTTTTCAAATACACCTAACCCTTTTCCTTTATTTTCTGACATATATCTATCTCCCTATTTATTATTTACTTTCTTTATTTTTTGATCGCTTATAAAATTTGTTACCACCTGATAAATTATATACTTTTTTAAATCCATGATTAATTAAAATGTTCTGTGCTGCATTTCCTGTAACACCTTTATTGCAATAAGTTACAGTAGTAATTCCTTTATCTAACTTATCTAAATCATCTCTTAAAGTACTATGAGGCATATTTTCTGCCATATAAACATGAGCTTCATCATATTGCTTAGGTACTCTCGCATCTATTATTTGAAATTTTTCTGTATTTTCAGTTAAATTTTTAAGTTCATTACTAGTTATAATTGGTCTGCTATTGTTTATTGCGTTATCTAAAATCATTCCTGTATAATGAACTGGATCTTTTGTAGTAGAAAATGGTGGTGCATATGCTAAATCAAGATGGAATAATTCATCTACCTTTGCGCCATAAGTAATTAATGTTGCAAATACATCAATTCTCTTATCCACACCTTCATATCCTATTATTTGTACACCCAATAACTTTTCTGTGTTTTTATCTGCAATAGCTTTTATAACCATCTCTTTTCCATGAAAATATGATGGCTTATCTGGTTTTATATTGTGACATATTTGAATTTCATAGCCTTCTTCTAATGCTTCTTTTTCAGATAACCCAGTATTTGCAATAGCCATATCAAACAATTTAAATATTCCTGTGCCTAAGTTGCCTTTATATCTTAAATTTCCTTTAGTTAAAGCATCACCTGCAATTCTACCAGTTTTATTTGCAGTAGATCCTAGTGGTCTATATATTGATTTTCCTGTTATTAAAGAAAAAGTTTCTATACAATCCCCACACGCATAAATATCTTTAATATTTGTTTCCATTCTATTATCTACTTTTATTGCCCCTGTAATGCCTATTTCTATTTTGCATTCTCTAGCTAAGTCTACATTAGGTCTAACCCCTGTAGCCATAATAACCATATCACTATCTAAAACAGTTTTATCTGCAAGTATTACTTGCTTTTCTGAAATTTCACTAATATCAGTATTTTTAATAATTTTTACATCTTTCTTTTTTAATTCATTCTCTAAATACTGTGCCATATCTTCATCTAAATTTGGTGTTATTTTATTTGCTTTTTCAAGTATGGTCACATTTATCTTTTCTTCAATTAAATTTTCAAGCATTTCGAATCCAATAAACCCTGTACCAACTATTACTGC
>NZ_JAMQHY010000005.1:0-54214 GCF_023845705.1 Clostridium sp. ZBS15 | reverse complement strand
GACAAGCAGTAAATATGAATATAAAAAGGAAACTCGACTGCGCTGAGTAAGTTCGAGAAACAAAATATAAAATTTTGACTCTCACTTAACTATTCTCAAAGTCCAATTACAATGCCACTTTACCTATTGCATATATCAACACGCATTTAAAACAGAGCGTATATAAAAAGTATTAGAGGTGCTAAAAATTATGATGCAATCTATATTATATGAACATGAAAACTATTGTGGCAAATTAGGGGCAATTTATTCAAAAGAAAAAACAACGTTTATATTATGGGCTCCAGTTTCAAAAAGTGTAAGAGTAATATTATATTATAAAGAAAAAAATGAAGTTTTTGATATGAAAAAAAGAGAAGAAGGAATATGGAGTTTAGAACTTTTAGGAGATTTTAATGGAGTTTACTATAATTATTTGGTTAATAATGAACAAAATGAAATAGAAGTTGTAGATCCATATGCTAAAGCAGTAAATGTAAATGGAAATAGGGGAATGGTAATTGATTTAGAGTCTACTAATCCTAAAGATTGGGATGAAGATATCAAGCCAAAATTTACAAATGCAACAGATGCTATTATATATGAAATACATGTAAGAGATTTTTCAATAAGTAAAACATCAGGTGTTAATGATAAATTTAGAGGAAAGTATAATGGGGTTTATGAGAAGGAAACTAAGATTCCAGGAACCAATTACCCTACATGTTTAGAGTATATAAAAGAGCTCGGAATAACACATGTTCATTTAATGCCAGTATTTGATTATGCAACAGTAGATGAATCCAATGTTAGTTCTGAAAATTATAATTGGGGATATGATCCTAAAAATTTCAATGTACCAGAAGGATCATATTCTTTAGACCCTTTTAATGGGGAAAAACGAATAATAGAATTTAAGAATATGATTAAAACTTTACATGAACATGGTATAAGAGTGATTATGGATGTTGTATATAACCACACACATTCAACATATAGTTCTAATTTAAATTGCATAGCCCCTAGTTATTACTATAGACAAAATAATGATGGGTGGTTTTCTAATGGGTCTGGATGCGGAAATGAATTAGCAACAGAAAAAAAGATGGTTAAAAAATTTATAATTGATTCTTTGATTTATTGGGCAAGTGAGTATCATATAGATGGTTTTAGATTTGACTTAATGGGATTATATGATATAGAAATTATGAAAGATATAAGAAGAAGTTTGGATAAAATAGATAAATCCATACTTATGTATGGTGAAGGTTGGACAGGTGGTGCATCTCCTTTACCAGAATGGGATAAATGTATTAAGTTTAATATTAGTAAATTTGGAGACATGAATATAGCAGCATTTAGTGATGATATTAGAGATGGAATAAAAGGAAATGTCTTTGATTCTCATTCAAAAGGTTTTATAAGTGGTGCAGGAATTTTAGAAGAGACTATTAAATTTGGAGTAGTAGCCTCTACAAAGCATAATCAAATAAATTATGAAAGTTTAAAATATAGTAAATTTCCATGGGCAAATGAACCGTATCAAACAGTAACATATGCGTCTGCGCATGATAATTATACATTATGGGATAAGATATGTATGTCTAATAATAATTTTTCAAAAGAAGATTTAAAAGCCATGAATAAATTGTCTGCGGCTATAATTTTAACTTCTCAAGGTATTCCATTTTTTCAAGCAGGAGAAGAATTTTTAAGAACTAAGAAAAATAAGGATGGAAGTTTAAATGGCAATAGTTATAATTCACCTGATAGTGTAAATGAATTACAATGGAATAGAACTGTAGAATATAAAGATGTTGTAGATTATTATAAAGGATTAATTAGGCTTAGAAAATTTTGCAAAGGATTTAGAATGGATACTAGCAATGAGATAAGAGAAAACTTAAGATTTTTAGAGAAAAA
This sequence comes from Clostridium sp. ZBS15, assembly GCF_023845705.1. Lineage (NCBI taxonomy): Bacteria > Bacillati > Bacillota > Clostridia > Eubacteriales > Clostridiaceae > Clostridium > Clostridium sp. ZBS15. The sequence goes on along the minus strand of NZ_JAMQHY010000005.1, from coordinate 52,312 downwards.
GATAAATTTTGATAATGATAGAATAGTTGCATTTTATATAAATTTAAGTTATTTGCAAACTAATTGGACGGAAGTTTGTGTAATATATAATGCAAATCCAAATTCAGTCGAAATTAAATTGAATAAAAATGGATGGTATGTTATTGTAAATGAAGATAAAGCTGGAATAGATGAACTGACATATATAGAAAATAATGTAGTAAAAGTGTCTAAATTAAGTTGTTATGTATTAGTAAAAAAAGATTAAAAAAACAACTATAAAAATGAATTGTGTTAACAAATTAATAAAAATAACAAGATATACTATTGAATTTAAATCAATATATGTTTATAATATATTAAAATGATATGTTAAAAATTGTGATAAGGAAGAGTATATTTAGTAAGCTTTTCAGAGAACTAGAGATTTGGTGGAAATCTAGTAAGTGAACTTTATAGAAGCAGCCTTTGAATTTCATATTGAAAAATAAGAATTACTATTCTTAATTAGATAATGACGTGTTCCTTACGTTATAAAGGTTGAAGTATTTATGAAAATATTTCTATAGAGTGAGCATTTTATGCTTATTAGGGTGGTACCGCGTAATCAATCTTTCGTCCCTTGTTTTTGGGGATGAAGGATTTTTTTATTACAATTAAATACCTTATCTGATAGTTATTAATTTTAAGGAGGCATTTTATATGGAAGAAATACTAGAAATATTAGAAAAAAATAGTCGTTATACTGATGAACAAATAGCAACTATGTCTGGAAAAAGCGTTGATGAGGTTAAAGCAGCAATTAAAGATTATGAAGACAAAAGTATTATAGCAAGATATACTACTTTGATTAATTGGGAAAATACAGGAAAAGAAACTGTAACAGCATTAATTGAAGTTAAAATAACGCCTCAAAGAGGAGCAGGTTTTGATAAAGTAGCAGAAAGAATATATAAATTTCCAGAAGTTACAGCATGTTATTTAATGTCTGGAGGATTTGATTTAACAGTTATAGTAGAAGGAAAGAGCATGAAAGAAGTAGCTCTTTTTGTATCGGAAAAACTTGCTGTGCAACAATACGTATTAAGCACTAGCACACACTTTGTTTTAAGAAAATATAAAGACCATGGAACAATATTTAAAGAAAAGAAAATTGATGATAGGGAGGCAATTTTTATATGATTATAGAGAATATGATTAAGAAAAACGTAAGAGAAATGCCACCATCAGGAATAAGAAAATATTTTGACATGATTAATGAAATGGAAGGTGTTATATCTTTAGGAGTTGGTGAACCTGATTTTGTTACTCCTTGGAATGTTAGAGAAGCTGGAATTTATTCATTGGAAAAAGGGCATACTCATTATTCATCAAATGCTGGATTTATAGAACTTAGACATGAAATATCTAAGTATTTATATAGAAGATTTAATCTTAGCTATAATCCAACTGATGAGATAATAGTAACAGTAGGGGGAAGTGAAGGAATAGACATAGCTCTTAGGGCATTAGTTGGACCTGGAGATGAGGTTATAATACCAGAACCAAGTTTTGTTGCATATAAGGGATGTACAACTTTTACAGGAGCAACACCTAAAGTCATAAATCTTAGGGCAGAAGATGAATTTAAGCTTACTCCAGAACTTTTAGAAGAAGCAATAACTCCAAAAACTAAAGTTGTAATAATACCGTTTCCTAATAATCCAACTGGTGCAATTATGACTAGAGATGAATTAGCTAAAATAGTAGAAGTTTTAAAAGATAAAGATGTAATTGTTATATCAGATGAAATATATGCAGAACTTTGCTACGATAAAGAGCATGTTTCTATAGCATCTTTTCCTGAAATGAGAGAAAAGACATTGGTAATAAATGGTTTTTCAAAAGCTTATGCTATGACTGGTTGGAGATTAGGATACTTATGTGGACATCCAATACTAATAGAAGAAATGAAAAAAATACACCAATATGCTATAATGTGTTCTCCAACAACAGCACAATATGCAGCAATAGAAGCCATGAAAAAAGGTGATAAAAGCGTGCAAACCATGGTAAGAGAGTATAATAGACGAAGAAGAGTGCTGGTTGACGGATTCAGAAAAATGGGATTAGATTGTTTCGAACCACTAGGAGCATTTTATGTATTTCCATCTATAAAATCCACGGGAATGACATCTGATGAATTTTGTGAACAGCTTCTTATAAATGAAAAAGTACTTACTGTTCCAGGAAATGCATTTGGAGATTGTGGTGAAGGATTTATTAGAGCTTGTTATGCATCATCTATGGACAATATAATGGAAGCACTTAAAAGAATAGAAAGATTTATTAATAAAATAAATAAATAAATATTATTTAAAAACAAAGTCAAATTAAATTATAAGTTTTTAAAGTGTATCATGATGAATAAAAATTCAATTTGATACACTTTATTTTAAAAAACTATAATAATACCATTAACTTAATAATATTATTAAGTAGAGAGAATATATAAGTGAAAAATAATTTTAAAATTTGTTGAAATTCATTATTTATTTTTATTTTTGTTAAAGTATAAAATTAAAAAGACATAAATTCTGAATAAAATTTAAAAAGGATTTCATATGAAAAAGTATTTGTAAAAAATAAATATTATAGAATTATATGGAAATTATATGAAAAAATATAAAATTGATAGAATTAACTACATAAAATATTAATCGATTTAAAAAATATTCGTTTTTATAATGTTTTAACAATAAAAAGGTTATCCTAATATTGACATTGCTAATGTAATATAATATGATAGTTATGTAACCGGTAACATGGTGAGAAAATTAATAAAACCTTTTTAATTTTCTAATGTTTTAAATTAATCGTTTACAAATAAGGCAAAATAGTTTAAGTAGTTGTGTGAGAACATTAAGGGAGGATTCATATGGGGGCCACGATAAATGATATTGCTAAAATAGCAGATGTATCATCTACAACAGTTTCAAGAGTATTGAACAATTCAGGTTATGTAAAAGAAGAGACTAGACAAAAAGTTTTAAATGTTATAAAAGAAATGAATTATACTCCAAGTGCTATTGCTAGAAGTCTTTCCAAAAGTGAAACAAATACAATTGGAATTATTGTTCCAGACATAACTAATAATTATTTTGGAGAAATAATAAAGGGAATAAGTGAAGTTGCAGAAGAGAAAAATTTAAATATAGTTTTATTTAATACAGATAATTCTTTGGAAAAGGAATTAAAGGCTTTAAAATCTGCAAAGGCCCAAAGAATAAAAGGAATAATAATGACACCTGCTTTTGGAGATGGTAATTTTAAAACTAAATATACTACTTTAATAGAACAGTTAAATATACCAGTTGTTTTGGTATCAGCAGATATAAAACATAGTAATTTAAGTGGTGTTTTTGTGGACAACGTAAAATGTGGATTAGATGCAACTAATTTATTAATAAAAGAAGGACATGAAAAAATAGGAATAATAACAGGGAATATAGATTCTGATGCAACTATGGACATGCTTTCTGGATATAAAAAAGCACTTAATGAAAATAATATTGATATCATGGATAAATATATTTTCAATGCAGACTTCAAAGCGGAAATAGCTTATAAATTAACTAATAATATATTAAAAATAGAAGATAAACCAACAGCATTAGTTATTTGTAGCAATATGATGACTATGGGAGCAATAAAAGCACTTATAGATTCAAAAAAGAAAACACCAGAGGACATATCTATTGTAGGAATTAATAGAGTTGATTTTTTAGATATAGTAGGATTGCAAGTTACATATATAGAGGATTCACCAATAAAACTTGGAAAGAGTTCTATGGATATGCTTTGGGAAATAATAAATGATAAAAATAATAAATCTGTAAGGAGAACAATAATGGCTCCTAAAATAATATGTAATGGTTCAGAAAAAAAGATATATTGAAATGAATAGTATATATGTTAATTGTGAAAATTAGTATAGAGAATAAATATTATATAAAGTTAATTCTACATAATATACTAAATTAATTTGAATTTAAGTTATAAATTTCATTATAGTTTGTAACTTGAAATATATTATTAAAAATAGTAGGAGGAAAAGCAATGAAAAAGAAATTATTATCATTATTAGCTATTTCTGCAATAACAGTATCAATGTTTGCTGGTTGTGGAGGATCTAGCACAGGAACTAGTGATTCAAAAAAGGGTGGAGAGCAAATTAAAGTAGGTATGGTTACAGACTCAGGAACAATAGATGATAAGTCATTTAACCAAGGTACTTGGGAAGGAATACTAAAGGCTGAAAAAGACCTTGGAATTGCACAACCTAAATACTTAAAACCAAATGGAGAAACTGAAGCAGATTATATGAAGGAAATTGGAAACCTTTATGATGCTGGATTTAGATTAATAGCTACACCAGGATTTAAATTTGAAACTGCTATATATAAATCACAAGAAAAATATAAAGATGCAAAATTTGTTTTAATTGACGGTACTCCAAATAGTGGTGGAAAAACTCCAGAATATAAAGTAGATGAAAACAGTGTTTCTATTTTATTTGCTGAACACCAAGCCGGATTTTTAGCAGGTGTTGCTACATCTGTTGAATTAAAAGAAGGAGACCTAGGATTTATAGGTGGTATGGAAATACCAGCAGTACAAAAATTCAATTGGGGATTCCAACAAGGTGTTGCTTATGCTAATGAAAATTTAGGAACTAAAATGTCATTAAAAGCAGACAATATAATATATCAAGGTACATTCAATGATACAGCAGCAGGACAACAATTAGCAGCTCAAATGTATGACAGAGGAGTAAAAGCTATATTCTGCGCAGCTGGTGGAGTTGGTAATGGAGTTATAACAGAAGCTAAGACTAGAATCGGATCAGGTAGTCAAGTATGGGTAGTTGGTGTTGACAGAGATCAATTTGATGATGGTGTATATGCAGATGGTAAATCAGTAATTCTTACTTCAGCAGTTAAAAAAGTAGAAGCTGCAAGTTTTGATATGGTAAAAGCAGTTAAAGAAGGTACTTTCCCAGGTGGTCAAACTTTAACATTTGATGTTACAAAAGATGCAGTAGGTATTCCAGCAAAGAATCCTAATTTATCAGAAGCAACAATGAAAACAGTTGCTGAAGTAAATGAAAAAGTTAAAGATGGAACAATAACAGTTGCAGGTGAACAAGGAAACTTAGTAAAATAATATCTGTTTTATTAAATAAATATTATTTCAAGTAATAACAATTGAAGAAAACTTTTATTAAATAATATAATAAGTTTTCTTCATTGTTAAATACTATATAAGAAATAATAATAAACTAATTTTCTAGAACAATAATAAATTTTGATTTCTATATATTGATAATTGACAATGTACAATAGATAGACCTGAAGTATTGTATATTATCAATTGGCAATTAGAAATTGCTAATCTAAAAAAGGAGGACTCTACTATGGAATATGTAGTTGAAATGCTAAATATTCGTAAGGAATTCCCAGGTATAGTTGCAAATGATAATATTACCGTAAGACTAAAAAAAGGTGAAATTCATGCATTACTTGGTGAAAACGGTGCGGGTAAATCTACATTAATGTCAGTTCTTTTTGGTATGTATCAACCAGAAAGAGGAGTTATAAAGGTAAGAGGAAAAGAAGTTAAAATATCTAATCCAAATGTTGCAAATGATTTAGGAATAGGAATGGTGCATCAACATTTTAAATTAGTACACAATTTTACAGTAACTGAGAATATAATTTTAGGATGCGAACCTAAAAAGGGTTTAACAGTTGATGTTAAAAGTGCTGCTAAAAAGATTAAAGAACTATCTGAAAAGTACTCATTAAATGTTGATCCATATGCCAAAATAGAGGATATAACAGTAGGTATGCAACAAAGAGTTGAAATCTTAAAAATGCTTTACAGAAATGCTGAAGTATTAATTCTAGATGAACCAACAGCTGTACTTACACCACAAGAAATAGATGAACTTATGAAGATTATGAAAAACCTTATAAAAGAAGGAAAATCTATCATTATCATAACTCATAAGCTTAAAGAAATTAAAGCAGTTGCAGATAATTGTACTGTTATTAGACGTGGAAAATATATAGGAACAGTTAATGTAAAAGAAACATCTCAATCAAAGATGGCAGAAATGATGGTTGGAAGACCAGTAAGCTTTAAGGTTGAAAAAGAAGATAAAGAACCAGGAGAGGTAATTTTAAAAGTTGATAACCTTTCTGTAATGAATAATAAAAAGGTACTTGGTCTTAAAAACTTTTCAATTGAAGTTAAAGCGGGAGAAATTCTTGGAGTTGCTGGTGTAGAGGGTAATGGACAATCTGAATTAATTGAAGCCATTACTGGAATGAGACATGTACAATCTGGAAAAATATATTTTGAAGGTAAGGATATTACTGATATGTCAATACGTAAACGTATTGATAGCGGAATAGCACATATTCCAGAAGATAGACAAAAAAGAGGACTAGTTTTAGATTACACTATTGAAGATAATATTGTACTTGAGATATATGGTAGAGAACCATTTTCTAAACATGGATTATTAAACAGAGAAGCTATACACAATTATGCTGAAAAAATTATTGAAGAATTTGATGTTAGATCAGGAGAAGGTGGAGCATCTTTTGCTAGGACAATGTCAGGTGGTAATCAACAAAAAGCTATAATTGGTCGTGAAATTGAATTGGATCCAGATTTATTAATAGCAGTTCAACCTACTAGAGGTCTAGATGTAGGTTCTATAGAATATATTCACAAAAGACTTGTAGAACAAAGAGATGAAGGAAAAGCTGTTTTACTTATATCTTTAGAATTAAGTGAAGTCTTGAATCTATCAGACAGAATTGCAATCATTAATAGCGGTGAATTAATAGGTACTGTTAATGCTTCAGAAACAAATGAAAATGAAGTTGGCTTAATGATGGCTGGTATTCAAAGGGGGAGTGAAGCGTGAGTAAAAAAGAGAGTTTAAATTCTATACTTGCAGTTGTTTTAGGATTGATTGCAGGTGCAATATTAATGGCTCTTATTGGAGATAATCCTGTAGATGGATATTCATATCTATTTAGAGGCGGATTAATGAACATAGAGAGAATTGGTAATACTCTAGCGACAGCTACACCATTAGTACTTACAGGACTTTCAGTTGCATTTGCATTTAAAACAGGTCTTTTCAATATTGGAACTCCTGGCCAAATGTTATTTGGTGGATTTGCTGCTACAGCAATAGGATTAACATGCTATAACAGCATGCCAAGATCGATATTACTATTAGTTATGATAATTGTGGGAGCGGTTGCAGGTGCACTTTGGGCATTCATACCAGGATTATTAAAAGCTAAATTTAATGTAAATGAAGTTGTATCTACTATTATGATGAACTGGGCTTGTTATTGGATAGTTTACTATACAATTCCAGCTTACTTTAAAGGTGAAACTTTAGAAACAGAATCAAGGTTACTTCCAGAAGTAGCATCATTAAAGACACCAGTACTTACTAAATTATTTGAAGGCTCTTACATTAATCTAGGTATATTTATTGCAATTTTAGCAGTTATTATAGTTGGATTTATATTAACAAAGACAGTTTTAGGTTATGAATTAAAGGCTGTAGGTTTTAATAGAGATGCTGCAGAATATGCAGGTATGTCAGTAAATAAAAATGTAATTTATTCTATGATGATAGCAGGTGCACTTTCAGGTCTTGCAGGTGTAGCTCAATATGTAGGAAATGCATCTAATATACAAATTGGTGTAATGCCAACTCAAGGTTTTGATGGTATCGCAGTATCATTACTAGGTGCCAACAATCCTATAGGTGTATTTATATCAGCAATATTCTTTGGATTATTATATTCAGGTAAAGGATTTATGAATGCCAATACAAGTATTCCACCTGAAATTGCAGATACTATAATAGCAACTATTATATATTTTGCAGCTACAAGTGCAGTTGTACCTATGGTATACAATAAATTTAAACGTAAAAAGGAATTAAAAAATGAACAAAAGGCAGGCAATACAGGAACAGGAATATTGCCTAATGATGAAAATAATAAATCTTCAGATGATACTGAAGAAATAAATAACAAGGAGGAGAAGTAATATGTGGGGAATAATACAACAAGTTTTTCCTTATGCTATTGCGTATACAATTCCTCTATTAATCACTTCACTAGGTGCATTATATTGTGAAAGAAGTGGAGTTGTAAATATTGGACTTGATGGATTTATGATTATAGGTTCATTTTCAGGAGCATTAACAATATTTAAGTTACAAGAATCAATGCCAAATAGTACTCTTCCTCTTTGGATCGGTTTACTTGTAGCAGTGGTAGTTGGGATGTTATTTTCACTATTACATGCATTTGCTAGTATAAATTTAAATGCAGACCAAGTAATTAGTGGTACTGCAATTAATATGATAGCAGGAGCATTAACTATATTCTTAGCAAGAACTATTGCAGGTAGTGGACGTATAAGAATTCAAACAGGATTTTATCCAATGGATGTTCCAGTTCTTTCATCAATACCAATAATCGGAGATTTGTTTTTTAAGAAAACATATATTACTACATGGTTAGTTTTATTAATACTTGTAGTAAGCATATTCTTAATATATAAAACTAGCTTTGGTTTAAGATTAAGAGCATGTGGAGAACATCCTCAAGCAGCAGATGCAGCGGGAATTAACGTTTATCGTATGCGTTATATTGGAGTATTAGTTTCAGGCGCATTATCATCTCTTGGAGGAGCAATAATACTTGTAACATACTCAGGTGAATTTAATGGAAGTGTTGCAGGACTTGGATTCTTAGCATTGGCAGCATTGATATTTGGTCAATGGAAGCCATTAGGTATTCTTGGAGCTACATTATTCTTTGGATTTGCAACTACAGTTGCTAATGTATCACAAGTAATTCCAGCATTAGCATCTATACCATCAGTAATACTAAAAGTATTCCCATATGTAGTTACATTAATTGCATTAGTATTATTCTCAAAATCTTCACAAGCACCAAAAGCATCTGGGGAACCATTTGATTCTGGTAAAAGATAATAAAAAATAATTTTTAAAGGATAAGCTAATATATTATTAAAAATAATATATTAGCTTATCTAATCAAAGAATATATTCTTAGATGCTAGGGAATCGGTACCGTATTTACTTTGATATATGGTATTATAAAAAACATAATAAAGTCAAATGTTTGGAATCCTATAGTTATATAAATTTAGAATAAAGGGGACATGAAGAATGGAAAATAAAGAACTTATAAAAATAGCATTAAAATATAGAGAAAAGGCATATTCACCATATTCTAATTTTAAAGTTGGTGCCGCTGTATTATTTGATAGTGGAAAAGTATATGGTGGTTGTAATATTGAAAACGCTTCCTTTGGTGCAACTAACTGTGCAGAAAGAACAGCAATTTTCACTGGTGTAGCAGAAGGTGAAACTAAGGTTACTGCAATTGCAATAGTAGGAAGTTTACAAGAAAATACTTATCCATGTGGAATTTGCCGTCAAGTTATAAGTGAATTTGGAGGCCCTGAAGTAAAAGTAATACTTGCTAAAAGTGAAGAAGATTATATTGTAACAGATATGGCTGAAATTTTACCAGGTGCATTTACAAAAGCAGATTTAGATAAAAATAACAAATAATAACTTAAAAGATATTTTAGGATATAAAAAATTGCATATATTTAGAATGAATTTCAAAAATTAGATTATGTGGAGGTAACAAAATGAGTATTCATATAAATGCACCAGAAGGTGCAATAGCAGAAAGCATATTATTACCAGGAGATCCTTTAAGAGCTAAGTTTATAGCTGAAAATTTTTTAGAAGATGTAGTTTGCTATAATGAAGTTAGAGGAATGTACGGATTTACAGGGACTTATAAAGGAAAAAGAGTTTCAGTTCAAGGAACAGGTATGGGAATACCATCAATATCAATCTATGTTAATGAATTAATTCAAAGTTATGGAGTTAAAAATCTTATAAGAGTTGGAACTTGTGGTGGATATCATGAAAAGGTTAAGGTTAGAGATCTTGTAATTGCAATGTCAGCATGTACAGACTCAAATCTTAATTTAGTAAGATTCCAAGGCAGAACATATGCACCAACTGCAAGTTTTGACTTATTAAAACCAGCTTATGATTTAGCTGTGCAAAAAGGATTTGAACCTAAGGTGGGCCCTATATATAGTTCTGATATATTCTATGGTGATGATAATGAAGATTGGAAGAAATGGGCTGACTTTGGTTGTTTAGGAGTTGAAATGGAAGCAGCAGCATTATATACTATTGCAGCTAAATATAATGTTAATGCATTAGCATTACTTACAGTAAGTGATCACTTTATAACAGGTGAAGTAACTACTGCAGAAGAGAGACAAACAACATTTACAAATATGATTGAAGTTGCATTAGATACTATAGTTGGATTAGAATAATACTTAAATTATAAATAAGAAGCAATTGAATTATAATTTTATTTGATAAAAATAAAAATAGTTAAATAAAATAAATAAATTTATAAAAGAGAGCTTTTGGAATTCCAAAAGCTCTCTTTTACTTTATAAATAAATATAGAATTTTATAAACCTCAAAATTTTATGTTAATATTCCTCGTAAACACAAACGCCTATAGAACCAGGTCCAGTATGTACACCTGTACAAGCTCCGATAGTCTCTAAAGATATTTCTGTTATATTTTCATGATCTTGTACATTGCTTAAAAATTCATTAGCTTCTTCATCAGCATCTCCATTCAAAATCCAAACTCTACATTTACCGTTGTCAAGATATGACATAAGTATTTGCTTTAATTTAGTTAAAGATTGTTTTCTTCCTCTAGCTTTTGCATAAGGGTATAAAAAACCATCTTCATCAGAAGAAATTATTGGTTTTAAATTTAAAGTTTCAGCAATAGCACCAGATACTCGTCCTATTCTTCCACCTGCTCTTAAATATTTCAAAGAAGGAAATGTTACAAAACCATGAGTTTTATTCCTAATATCTTCAAGATTAGAAAGAATATCTTCAAAGGTACAATTATCATTAATTAATTTTCCAACTTGTGTTGCAATAGCTCCAACTGGATAACCTATTGTTTTTGAGTCAAATATGTAAGATTTAATTTTAGGATAATGCTCACTTAATAATCTTATACTATTAAAACATCCTGAAGAATTAGCTGAAACTGTAATAATAATTACATGAGTATAGTTTTCAGCAATTAAGTTTTCAAATATTTGACTACTATATTCTATGTCTGGTAGAGATGTAGTAGGAATTTCTGTTTTTAAAAGGGTAAATAATTCTTTTGAGGATATTGTTATTCTATCTAAGTATTCGTTATCATTGAAAATTATTCTAAATGGAAGTAACTTAATATTGAAGTTATCTAAAGTACTTTGATTTAAGTCACAACTACTATCTGTTATTAAGGCAATTTTTTGCAAAAATTTTTCCTCCTTAGTATATAAATATACAAAATTTTTCCTTAATTTATATGAATTAAATTTTTTATGTAATTAAACTATATCATAGCTTTTAGCGTACTACAATGATTTTTAATGTTAATATTTTGGCAAATATATTCCAATGAAAAATATTACTTATATTTATTTAATTTACATTTTAAATGACAGATAAATTTTATATATTAAGACTTAATTTAAGATTAAATGTATAGTCTATATTTTTTAAACAATACTAAAATAGAGAAACATTATATATATTTAGGAGGGTTAAATTTATGGCAAAAGCAGGAATGAGAAGACCTGATCCAAATGATGCTCATGGAACTGAAAGTAATCATAAACAACATTATAAAAAAAATGATGTTGAGCCAGTACCAGAAATTCAAGGTAAAGCAAAAACAGGCAATAAAAAAACTAATCCTATAAAATACTAAAAATTTAACTGTCTAAAATAGAAAGAATTCTATTTTAGACAGTTGTTTTTATTTTAAGACATAATTATTAAAAATAAGTTAAAAACATTAAAAATAAGCTGAGATTATAGTATAGTATAATTGTAAAACAATGAAATAAAAAGCAAGGAGATTGGAAAATGTATATAATAAACTTTATAAGAGGATTCTGCATGGCACTTGCAGATAGTGTTCCTGGAGTATCTGGAGGGACTATAGCATTTATTTTAGGATTTTATGATAAATTCATTAACTCATTAAGTAATGTTATTTCAGGAAAAAAAGAAGAGAAAATAGAAGCAGCTAAATTTTTATTCAAATTAGGGATAGGATGGATTGTGGGATTTGTATCTTCTGTATTATTTTTAACATCAATTTTTGATAAAGAAATCTATAAAATAAGTTCGTTATTTATTGGTTTTATAATATTTGCAATACCTATAATTATAAAGGAAGAAAAAAGTTCTATTATAAATAGATATAAAAATATATTCTTTTCTATAGTAGGCGTATTTATAGTTGTATTGATATCTTATTTTAATCCTGTTGCAGGTTCAGAAAGTGCAGCTGGTATGTCATTAGATAGATTAACATTAGGTCTTGGAATATATATTTTCATAGTAGCTATGGTGGCTATTTCAGCTATGGTTCTTCCAGGAATATCTGGTTCAACTTTACTTTTGATTTTCGGATTGTATGCACCAATAATGAATGCGGTAAAAGAGGTATTAAAACTTAACTTTGATTATTTACTTGTATGCTTTGTATTTGGTTTTGGAGTTCTTTTTGGAATTCTTATAACTATAAAGGGTGTAAAGTATTTATTAAGTAATTATAGATCACAAACAATATACTTAATTTTAGGACTTATGATTGGATCAATATATGCAGTATTTATGGGACCAACATCATTAGAAGTTCCTAAACCACCTATGGATTTACATACGTTTAATATAATGTTCTTTGTAATAGGTGGCGGAATAATATTATTACTTCAAAAATTAAAAGACTATCTTGAAAATAAAAATTAGTATTTAGATAAAAAATCATTTTGATTGTTCGAAATGATTTTTTTTACTTTTAAAGTATAAAAAGGGTAATTATTAATAATTGTAGAATATCATTATATAAGATAAATTTTATAATAAACTATTAATATTAGATGAATAATTTAAGTATGGGTGATTAGGGTGGAAAAAAAATTAATGCTTTTAAAAATAAGTGATTTAAAAACTGGAATGGTAATAGGGGAAGACGTACAGGAAAATAACAATGTATTATTATCAAAAAATGTTGTTATAAGTGATAAAATTCTTAATAAATTACAAACTTTATATAATATAGATGAAGTATGGGTTTATGGAGAGGACTCATTAGAAAAAGCAGAAAATAGTAAGAAAAATTCAGAACGAGAATTTAAAAAAGTAGAGCATAAATTAAATGAAATATGTGAAGATTTACATGATGTTCTAGATAATACTGTTGAGTTACAAAAAGATTCTCTTAAAGAAATTAGAAAATTAATATCTGAACTACAGAATGTTATTAAAATACCAGAGATATTGATAGATAATCTACTTTTTTATGGCAGTGAAAACGATTCTATATATAGACATAGTTTAAATGTAGCATCTATAAGTAGTTTACTTGGAAAATGGATTGGTTTTGAAGAAAATAAGATAAAATTATTAATATATTCAGCACTTTTACATGACATTGGAAAATGTAAAATAGACGATAAAATAATCAATAAGAGTGGCAGATTAAATTCAAAGGATTTAAAAAAGATTAAAGAACATCCTGTTTTAGGATATAAGATAATTAAAAAAATTAACTTTTTAGATAAATCAGTCTCTCAATCGATATTATTACATCATGAAAGAGAAGATGGAAGTGGTTATCCATTAGGAATTACAGGTGATAAAATACCTGATTTTGCAAAAGTTATTGCAATAGCAGATGTTTTTGAGGCAATAAACTCTAATAGATGCTATAGAAATAAAAAGTCTCCTTTTGAAGCAATACAAATAATTAAGGAAGAAAGCTTTGGTAAGTTAGATTATAATTATTGTAATATATTTTTAGAACATATAGTAAATTATTATATTGGAAGAGAAGTTAAGTTAAATAACAATAAAATAGCTAAGATAGTACAAATGAATATTAATGAATTAGATCGACCTTTTATATTTTTGGAAAATGAATTTTTAGATTTAAAAGAAAATAAAGATTTAATAATAGAACAATTTATTTTATAACACTTTATCACGATAAAGTATTGACAAAAATTAATAGCTTTGATAAAATTAGCACATAATTTCTTAATTGACAGAGTAGATATTTGCGCGTTAAGTGTTAAGAGGACGGGAAGTTGCCTCTTAAACGAAAAACTTTTGTTTGCGGTGTAAATATTGCATTCCGCTGTTAATATTAAAGAGGAACCCTCTTTTTTATTCAGCAAATATAATTAAAGGGGGGATTCTGTATGAGAAATTTTTATACTTTAATTTTAAATTCATCAAAAGAACTAAAAAATGTAAGAAATCTAGTTACGGCTTCGTTATTAATAACAATAAAGCTTATTTTAGATTTGTTTACAATTCAAATCACACCGTTTCTACATCTTAGTTTTGAATTTTTAGCATCTGTAACTATAAGTATGCTATTTGGTCCTGTTGTAGGTGCAATGTGTGGAGGATTATCTGATGTTCTTAATTATTTAATAAATCCTAAAGGTGCATTTTTTGTAGGATTTACTTTATCGGCAATGATGTCTGGATTAATATATGGAAGCATTTTGTACAAGAAAAAAATTACTTTAACAAGATGTGCATTTGCTAATATTATTTCAGTGATTCTTGTAGATATAGTTATGAATACTTTTTGGTTATCTATCTTGGGAGGTAAGGCATTTTATGTACTTTTACCAATAAGAGCCTTTAAGAATTTAATAATGATTCCTATAAATGTAATGATGATATGTTTTGTATTGAATTTAGTAAATAAGATTAAAAAAGAAAATTTTAATTAGGCAAATGAAAATAAATACTTTTATTATAGATGTACTCTGAAATATACAGAGTACATTTTTTATTTATGTTATGTTTTAGTAGAGTGTTGATATAGCCAAAAATTAAAGAGAATATAAAGTCTTTTAAATGTGAAAAATATAAATAAAGAAATTGCAAAACAAGAGGAAATAATTATTAATGAAGAAATTATAGTAAAAAATAATGGTTTACCGGAAAAAATTAGTATGATAAAATACTATTGTAATTACTTGTAGTATTATTAGGGAGGCATTAAACATGAAAAAAGATTTATTAGACAAGGGAGCAGTTTTACAAAGAGATAAGGAAACATATGCTATAGCACCTCATTTAACAGCAGGTCTTATAACACCAGAACAATTAAGAACATTAGCTGATGTCGCAGAAAAATATGAGGTTAAAGCTGTAAAAGTAACAGGAGCTCAACGTATTGCACTTGTTGGAATAAAAGAAGAAGAAATAGATAATGCATGGAAAGACTTAGGTATGAAACCAGGAGCAGCTGTTGGATTATGTGTAAGAAGCGTTAAAGTATGTCCAGGAACAACTTTTTGTAAAAAAGGACTACAAGATTCAGTAGCAATTGGAAGTAAGCTTGATGGATTATACCATGGTAAAGATTTACCTAATAAGCTTAAAATAGGAGTTAGTGGATGTCCACAAAGTTGTGCAGATAATCATATAAAAGATATTGGTATATATGGAATGCCTAAAGGCTGGGTAGTTCAAATTGGTGGAAAAGGTGGATTAAAACCAAGGCTTGCAGATAAAATTGCAATGAATGTATCAGAAGAAAAACTATTTCCATTAGTTGAAAAAATAATTCAAATTTATGCAGAAAATGCTACATCTAGAGAAAGATTAGGCGATTATATAGATAGAGTTGGATTAGAAGAAGTTAAAAAACAAATAGATATTGAAACTTATTTATAATTTAAAATAGAGCTAAAATAAAAAAATTAAGCAGAGAATTAGCCTAAAATAACTATTTCTCTGCTTTAATGATTATCTTAAAAAGTCTTTAAATGTTGCACGATTAGATTCTTTTTTTGATGATCTTATAATATTTTTGTATTCTTTTAATTTAGCTTGTTCTTCCTCAGTAAGTTCTTTCTTACAGTGTTTCTTTTCTATTAGTGCTTTAAAATCTTTATATTTTTCGTCACCTAATTTTTTCTTTAAAACAGTTTCTTTTATATCAGCTAATTGCTTTTGTTGTTCCTCTGAAATTTCCTCACCTTTATCTTTAAGCTTTTTAATTTCTTCTAATTGTTTCTTTTCCTTTTTTGAAAGATAGTTTAAATTATCTTTATCAAAGATCCAACTACCATTGTGTTTATCAGTTGAAGAATCATTGTTATTAAAATAGCTTATGCTTGAAGTTAAAGTTGTAGCATTAACTTTTTGAGGAATAACTGTTGTCACACTAATAATACAAAGAGAACAAGCTATAGATTTTATTAATGCTTTTTTCATATAATAAATCTCCTTTTTAATGTAATTTGTTAATATTTCATTAAACTAAACGTCATCACTAGTATGTGAAATATTAAAGAAATTTATTATATTTTTTTAAACTAAAGTTTTTTATTATTGAGTTACTTTGTTTGATGTATTTTCTGAACTGTTATTTTTAGTAGAATTTTCATTATTTACCGAAGTTACTGAATCAGCATTGTTTTTGGTAGATTCAGTATCATTGTTTGAATCACTTGATAACCAATCTGATATTGCTTGAAAGAAATTAGAAAAGAATTCCTTAACCTTAGCAAAAAATCCTTGAGCCTCTTCACTATTTAATTTTTCTTTTAATTTACTTGCAGCATCATTTAATTGATTTTTAATTTTATTATAATTAAGATCTAATCCATTTATTTTAGTCATTAAAGAATTAATAGTTTGTCTATCTTCATCATTAAGTTCAACTTTATATTCTTTAACTGCTTTTTCAACTATTTTTTCAATTTCTTTATCAGTTTTAGGTTTTTCTTTAACGACATCTTTTTTTACATCATTTATCAATTTGGCTGCTTCATCTTGTCCTATTTTATCTCCAAGACCACCTGTAACGACAATTTCTTCGTTAGCAACTTCTTTTTTTTCTTCATCAATTTTAGAACCACCAGAACTATTCTCAAATCCTTTTAGAATACCAGTAAGTGCAGCAGTACCAGAAACTTTAAATGGTGCAGCAGCTACTACATTGGCATTTTCTACTCCAGCTGTAATTAAAGCATTTCTTATCATTCCTTCTGTAACCCATGTAAGGTTATATGTAGAAATAGTTAGTCCACCTTTACTTGTTGGTTCAACATAAGAGCAAGAAATAGATTTATTACCTAATTGAGCTGGAGATGCAACATTTCCAAGGTATTTTTGTTCTTCAGCTGTTGTTATTTCTAAAATATTTGCATCATTTTTAGTGACTTTAAAGTAATCAAGCATTTGATTCTTTTGATCTTGTGTTAAATTTCCACCTAATGTAACAACCTTAAATGAATCTGCAAACGCTGTTATATTTGGAGAAAAAGAAATAATTAAACATAATGTCATAAACATAATTAATAATTTACTTGAAATTTTTTTGATAATTTTCATAATTTTAAACTCCTTTTATTATTACATATTAAATACAATTAAACTAAAAAGAATAATTACAGTTATATTATAACATACAATATAATAGGGTTAATTTCAATTGTATTAATTTAATATTAAGATTTTAATTTAATATTTTTAAGAATTTTGGAAAGAATATTTTAAATAAGTTTAATATATTAGAAATTAAAAATTAAAAAATAAAGTTTTATAAAATTGTAACTTTTAAAGAAATATAATATAATTAACAGTAATATTTAAAATATTTTAGTATAGATTAATAATTATAATTTTTGTTGAATTGTAGGTGAATTTATGATTAGTCATAATGATGAATATATAATATTCATAAATAATATTGGAAAAAATAAGCCTAATAGTTTTAATAATAAGAATACAGAATGTCCGTTTTGTAATAGGAATAAACTTACTGATATTATTCAAGAAAAGGGACCATTTGTATTGTTAAAAAATAAATTTCCAACATTAAGAGATACTCTTCAATTAGTTATTATAGAAACCTATGATTGTGAATTAAATATGGGAAATTATGATTCTGAATATATGGAGCAATTAATTAGTTTTGGGCTAAAGAATTGGCTTGATATAGAAAAAAGCAATAAGTACAAGTCAGTAATATTTTATAAGAATCATGGACCTCATTCAGGGGGAAGCATAAAGCATGCTCATATGCAAATTGTAGGATTAAATAATATAGATTATAGAGAAAATATAAATGAAAAGTATTTTGAAGGTATAGAAATTTTCAAAAGTGAATGTTGTGAAGTAAACCTATCTACAAAACCTATAAATGGATTTAATGAATTTAATGTTATTATAAATGATGATTTAAAAAATACATTTAGTTTATCGGAAGGCATAAGAAGAATAGTTTATTATATATTAAATAATTATTTTGCTAAATGTGACAGTTTTAATTTGTTTTTTTATCATTGGAATAATAAAATTATATGTAAAGTTACACCAAGATTTGTTACATCACCACTATTACTTGGATATTCATTGAAACAAGTTTCTAATAGTCTAGAAGAGATGGCAGGAAATTTAAAAGAACTATATTTTAAAGAATAGTATTTTAGGGAAAAAAGAACTACAGAAATTAAAGTAGTTCTTTTTTTATGCTATTAATTTAAGAAAATATGGGTTATCGGCATTATACATATTCCTAAAAAAATTGAGTATAAAGATAAATTGTTATATCCATATTGGCGAGAAGATGGAATTAACTCTTCAAAAGATATATATAGCATTATTCCCATTACAAATGCAAAAATTAAACCTAAAATAAAATCATTAATAAATGGTTTTAAAATAAAAAAAGAAACAAGAGCCCCTAAAGGTTCTGATAAACCAGAATACAATGTGTATTTAAATGCTTTTCCCTTACTACCAGTAGAGTAGTAAATTGGCATAGCAACAGCAATACCTTCAGGTATATTATGCATAGCTATGGCTAAAGAAATAGACATTCCTAATGTGATATTTTGATAACTTGACATAAAGGTAGCAATACCTTCAGGAAAATTATGTAGTGTAATTGCAATCATTGATACAAATCCTACTCGAAAAAGATTTAAATGCTTATTACTATCATGCTCATTTATATTTTTAGATTCATGTGGAACAAATTTATCAACAAGCATAGCAAATATTACACCACTTAGCATATAAAATATTGTTAGCAATACACCATAGACATTTCCATAATATTTTACTAATGTTTCTTCAGCATGAGGAAACAAGTCAGTAAAAGAAACGCAAATCATTACTCCTGAAGAAAATCCAAGAGCAAAAGTAATTATTTTATCACTTTTTTTCTTTATAAATAATACAACAACAGCACCTAATACTGTTGAAATTCCAGCAAAAAAAGAAAGTAATAAGGCAATATATGCATTATTAGTCATTTATTTTACACCTCTTTAATTATTACTATATTTTTATATATTCTTAAAGTTATAAGAAAATTACAAAAAAATAGATATGTTTAAGAATAAAAAAACAATGCTCACTACATTAAAGATATCTTTTAACATAGTGAGCATTGCTTTTTTTAAATAATATTAAAAAGGAGTCGTAATTTATTGTTTCCAAATAGTTTCAAATGAAATTTTTATATATTCCAATGAGAATATATTTGCATTTAAGTTCATTACTAACTCTACTTATATTGTAGCAGATTTAAATTAAAAAACAAGTATGTTTTCACAATTCGGAAAATATTTTGAAAATTTAAATAATTAAGTTATATATATTTGTTTACTGTTGAATTATTTAACATAAAGCATTAAGCTAAAAATAATTTTTTAATATAGTTTTGTAGTTCGTGCAATTCCTGTACTGTTTCTTTTAACGATAAAAGGTTCATATTCTAGTCTCATAATGCAAGATCTGTTTTGTGAATTTGAAGATTTACTATTTATTTTTTTCAATATAATATTAACACCTTCAGTACCTTTATTTTCTATAGCATGATCAACTGTTGTTAAAGATATTTTTTGCAAAGATGATAATAGGGTATTATCAAAACCACAGACTGAAAAATCATTTGGTATTTTATATTTCATTTCTGTTAATGCATCCATAATCCCAATAGCTACCATATCATTAGTTCCAATAAAGGCTGTTACATCAGTTTTTTCTGCTAACAATTTTTTTGTTAAGTTATATCCTGTTAAATATTCAGTTTTATCTAAAGGATACTTAGTAGTATTTTGAATGTCTTCATTTTTTATTATAATGTTATCGATATCAACATTGTGATCATAAAAGCTTTTTTTCAATCCATTAAGTCTTTGAATTCTTGGAATTTCATGTGCAAGTAGTGGAGTAGAAATATAAGCTACTTTTTTATGTCCAAGAGATAATAGATGTTCACCTATAATATAGCCTGTTTTATGACTATTTAATTCTACAGAATCTAAATCTAAATCTTCATTTTTATCACTAATTAAGACAACAGGAGCAGAAGAAACTAAGTCTTTTATTTGTGAAACTAAAGTAGATTGATATAAATATATAATCCCAGCTACTTTAAGATTTGAATACATATTTAAATAATGTTTTTCAAGCTTAGGATTTCTCATTGTAGGTGCTATAAATATAGAATATCCATGTTTATTTGCTTGCTCAGTAATAGAATGTATCAGCATAGTATAATACAAATTAGAAAGAGATGGACACATTATTATAATAAGCTTTGATAAAGCTGTATCACTACATGTCTTTTTATTTTTTTCATATCCTAGAACTTTTGTAGCGTTAAGAACTTTTTCTCTTGTTTCATAAGAAAAAGAAACATCGGGTCTATTATTCAACACCATGGAAACAGTTGATTGAGAAACTCCAGCATAGTCAGCAATATCTTTTGTTGTTATCTTACGATAAGACGTCAAGTAAACCACTCCTTTTCTTTTAAACTTAGTATACAAAATAGGAATAAAAAAGACAAATAGTTAATTAATAAATAAATTTATTATTAATGGATTTAAGGGGTTTTATTAATAATTAGTATTAATATTTATTAATAAAATGTTAAATTTATTAATAGTAAAAAAGATATATGAAAATTAGTTTCATATATTTAATCAAAAAACTATTTTTAAAACATAGATCTTTTTATACAAAAGGCTATGTTTTAGCAGCGTGTTGATATATGCATAAGCAAAGTGGACTGAGTAATTGAACTTAAGAATATTAATAAATAACAAAGAGAGCTTTTCACTAAAACAATTAAGTTTATTAAAAAGAAAAAAATATTAATTTTATAATGTTAGAGTTATTAATAACTGAGTATTTGACTTGATTGACAGCTTGTTTAAGTCATATTTATAATGGCAATATACAATATATTTGCTAGCAAAAATAAATATATTAAAAGGGTGGTTAAGCATGATTAATATAAAGATAAATTCAATATCAGATTATTTACATCACGATTTTTTTTGTTCTTGTGGGAAAAATCATAAAACTGATTTAGATTATGTAGAGATATCAGAAGGTGCAATAAAAAAAATACCTGAATTTATTAAAAGAAAGTCTTATAAAAAAATATTTATGGTTGCAGATAAAAATACATATGTAGCAGCTGGAAAACAAGTAGAAGATGAATTTAAAACAGCAAATATTGAAATAAGTAAGATTGTATTGGATGAAGATGAAGTTGTTCCAAATGAAGAGACTATAATGAAAATACAACTTGCAATGGAAAGTAATTATGATCTTATATTAGGGGTAGGCACTGGAACTATCAATGATATGTGTAAATATATAAGCTATAAGCTAAAAATAGATTATATTATTGTAGCTACAGCACCATCAATGGATGGGTTTGCTTCAGTAGGAGCAGCACTTATAACTAACAATTTAAAAGCAACATATGATGCTCATGTTCCAACAGCTATTATAGCTGATGTAGACGTTTTAGCAAATGCTCCTATGAATATGATAACAGCGGGACTTGGAGATATACTAGGAAAGTATACTTGCTTATGTGATTGGAAAATTGCTAATATTGTAAATAAAGAGTATTATTGTAAAGAAATAGTTGAAATGGTTGAAAAATCTATAAAAAAAGTAGTGGAAAGTGCAGATCAAGTAATGCTACGTTCAAAAGAAGCAATAAGCAATATTACAGAAGCTTTAATAGGAACAGGAATTGCAATGAGCTTTGTTGGTAATTCAAGACCAGCATCCGGAAGCGAACATCATATTTCTCATTATTGGGAAATGAAATTCTTATTTGAGGGAAGAAAACCTGTGTTACATGGAACTAAAGTAGGGATTGGAACAGTAGCTGTTATAAAGACATATGAAATGTTATTAAAAGAAAAAATAGATTTTAAAAATGCCAGAAAATATGTAGAAAATTACGATCAAAAAGCATGGGAAGAAAAGATGATACAAAGCTATGGCTGTGCAGCAAACGGAGTAATAGCTTTAGAAGCGAAAACAAATAAAAATTCAAAGAATCTTCATGGAAAGAGAATAAAACGAATAGAAGAACATTGGGATGAGATAACAAAAGTAATAAATGACTCATTACCTAATGTGAAAGTAATAGAAGATATTCTATTATCTTTAAATGCACCAATTAATCCTAAACAAGTTGGGGTTGATTATGAAATGATTAAAGATAGTATATTAGTGGCAAAAGAAGTTAGAGATCGTTATACCCTTTTACAATTGCTATGGGATTTAGGTATTGCAGATAAGATGTCAGAAAAAATTGCTGACTATTTTGAAAGTGGACAAACTCAGTATATGAAATTAAATAATAAATATATGAAAGATAAAATAGAAAAAATAAAGTGTTTTATTTTAGACATGGATGGAACTATTTATTTAGGTAAAAATTTATTTGATTTTACAAATGAATTTTTAGAGACAGTGAAAAAAACAAATCGAGAATATTATTTTTTCACAAATAATTCATCTAAAAGTCAAGAAAGTTATATTGAAAAATTAAAAGGTATGAATATAATAATTGAACCCAAACAAATGATGATTTCAACACATGTAATGATAAAGTATTTAAAGAAAAACTACCCTGGAAAAAGTGTTTATGTTGTAGGAACACAATCTTTATTAGATGAATTTAGAACTTTTAATATAGAGTTAAATGATTGTAATCCTGACATTGTAATCATAGGATTTGATACAAGCCTTACTTATGAAAAGCTTGAAAAGGCATGTAGTTTTATAAGAGAAGGAAAAACTTATTTTGGAATTAATCCAGATTTAAATTGTCCTATGGAAGGAAATACATTTATTCCTGACTGTGGATCAATGGCAAGATTAATTGAAAGTTCTACAAATAGATTTCCTGAGTTTTTTGGTAAACCTTCTCATCATACATTGGAATATATAATTGAAGAAACTGGATATAAACAAGATGAAATTGCAGTTGTTGGAGATAGATTATATACAGATATAGCAGTAACTAAAAATAGTGATGTTTTATCTATATTAGTATTAAGTGGAGAAACTAAAAATGAGGATATTGGTAAGAGTAGTGTTCAACCAGATATAATTGTAGATTCAGTAGCCGACATTACAAGCTTAATTAAAAACAAGGATGTGTCTTATGATACTAAAATAGTAACAATTTAAAAGGTAGAGAAAAATAAAAGTAGAATTTGTGAGGTATAAAGGTTATGGGTAAGTATGCTATTGGTATTGATTTTGGGACTTTATCAGTTCGTACATTATTAATTGATATAAAAACAGGAGAAGAGTTATTAACTAAAATTTATGAATATCCACATGGAGTAATGGTTGATAATATTCCAACAGGAGAAGAACTAGGAATTGACTGGGCTTTACAACATCCTAAAGATTATGAAACAGGGTTAATTGAAACCTTAAAAGGGATTATGGATGAAAATTTAGTAAATAAAGATGATATAGTAGGAATAGGTGTAGATTTCACCTCTTCCACTATATTACCAACAACAAAAGAGGGTATTCCTCTTTGTTATTTATCAGAATATAAACATAATCCTCATGCTTATGCAAAGCTATGGAATCATCATTCAGCGCAATATTGTGCTGATGAAATTTACAAAATTGCAAGTGAGACAAATCAAAAATGGTTGTCTTTATATGGAGGGAAAATTTCAAGTGAGTGGATGATACCTAAAATTATGCAAATTGTAAAAGAATCTCCTAAGGTATATGAAGCAAGTGGTAGAATTTTAGAAGCGTGTGACTGGATTACATGGTTATTAACAGGTGAAGAGGTAAGAAGTGCTTGTGCAGCAGGATATAAAGCTTTTTATCATCATGAAATGGGATATCCAAGTAAAGAGTTCTTTAAATCATTAAATTCTAAAATGGAAAATGTGGTAGATGAAAAATTATCTACTAATATTAAATCTATAGGTGAATGCTTAGGGTATTTAACTAAAGATATGGCTGAAAAAACAGGATTAAAAGAAGGTACTCCAGTAGGGGTTAGTATTATAGATGCTCATGCTTCTGTAGCTGCAAGTAAGATTGATGGACCAGGAAAAATGCTTATAATTATGGGGACATCTTCTTGTCATATGTTATTGTCTGAAACAGAAGAAGGAATTCCAGGAGTTTGTGGAATTGTAAAGGATGGTATTCTTCCAGGATATTTTGGATATGAAGCTGGACAATGTTGTGTGGGAAATCATTTTGCTTGGTTTAAAGAAAATGCCTTACCAGCTAAATATAAAGAAGAAGCAAAAAAATTAGGTATTAGTGATTTTGATTTATTAAACAAAAAATTAGAAAACTATAAAGTTGGACAGAGTGGACTTATAGCATTAGATTGGTTTAATGGAGTAAGATCAACTTTAATGGATTTTGATTTAACAGGTATGATATTAGGAATGACATTAAAGACTAAACCAGAAGAAATTTATAGAGCATTAATAGAAGCAACTGCTTATGGGACAAGAGTTGTTATTGAACAATTTGAAAAGCATGGTGTTCCAGTTAATGAAATATGTGTAGCTGGAGGAATACCATTAAAGAATCCTATGTTAGTTCAGATATATGCAGATGTATGTAATAAAGAAATAAAAATAATAGACACTAAGCAATCAGGAGCTTTAGGAAGTGCGATTTTAGGAATTGCAGCAGCTAAAGAAGAAGTGACAGGATATAAAAATGCTAATGATGTAGCTAGACATTTAGGTAAAGTAAAAGAAGGTACATTTAAACCTATTCATGAAAATGCAGTTACATATGATAGCTTATACAAAGAGTATTTATTACTTAATGATTATTTTGGCAAAGGTGCAAACGATGTCATGAAAAGATTAAAAAATATTAAAGCGACAGCAAAGCATAAATAATAGGCTATGTTTTAAAATAAACACCAATGTTTTTATATAGGACGTTGGTGTTTATTTTATTATTTTATTCCAGACACGTAATACATTTCTTCATTATCGATGCTTTTATCAATATAAAAATAATTGTTCATTATGATTATGGTATTTTCTACTGGAGGAAGTACATTGTATTTTATTTGAGGTTTTTTTAAATGTACATTATTTATTTTTTCTTTACTATCTGAATGAGCAATAACTATTTTACCATCTTTATTTAAAAGGTTATAAAGTTTGTTAAACAGTGCATACTTATCTTTAAAATGTGGATAAGCTGAGTAAATAAAAATATAGTCAAATGTATAATTCTCAAGATTCATAATATCATTTACAATAAATTCAACTCGTTTATCATTATACTTACTTTTACATACCTTAATCATATTCTCAGAATTATCAACGGCAACGATTTTAGTAGGAGATTTTTCTAATAAATAACTAATTAATATACCCGTTCCTGTTCCAACATCAAGTATTTTAGAACCACTTTTTATATCTGATAATTCTATAATTCTTCTGATTTTTTTATCGTCATGTTTACACATTTCATCCCACTTAAATGCAACACTATTAAAAAATTCTAAATCATCCATTTATAATTACATCCTTATCTATTTTATTTTCAATAATTTTAATTATTATTGGTATTAATATAAGTTGAATAATTATTCCCCATATTCCCTTTATAAAACTACCTGTTAAGAATGAAGCAAGTACAAAGCCATTTCCTGAAACAGTTAACAAAATATAATTTGTTATACCTGAAATTAATCTACCTATAATCATAGCAGTTATTAAAGATATAAAAATATTATACTTTTTATTTTTGTACATTAATCCTGCTATTAGCCCATAGCTTGAAAGTTCAAATGCCATACATATTCCTATTGGATATATAGGAGGCATTCCTGAAATAATTGAATTAATTATTGGAGTTATAAATCCTATAAGTAAGCCATATTTTTCTCCAAGGATAAATCCACAAAGTAATACAGGTATGTGCATAGGTAAGAATATATTACCTGGTAATCCTGTCATATGAAAGGTATATGGAATTATTATTCCTAGTGCTAGGAGTAATCCAGCTCGTACTAGATTTTTTGTCTTTTCATTCATTTTTAATTTCTCCTTATAACCAAATATTTATTAGTACTCTAAAAGTTTTCTTTACAATATTTTTATTATGAATTATTTCTTTTAGAACAGTTATCATAGAAGAATTTTTTTAAAAGTAAAATAATATTATATATAATGATTATTTTTTAGGAGATAAATACATGTATATTTTAAAAATGGAAAATGGATTTATAGTGCCAGTAAAATATGTAAAAGCAGAAGATTTGTATGGAATTGAAAATATAGATTACTTAGATAATAAAAATTTTTATATGAATCAAATAAAAGATAATGATGTAGAAGAATATGCAGATTTAAAATATACTAACAGTTCTTGCAAAAAGATAAATATGGAAGAAAATAAAGTTTTAAGTTATGGAAATTGTAATAACTGTAAAATGAATTGTAGTTTACAAAAAAATAAAGAAGAATTAGCAGTGAAATTTACTGAAAGAGCAATTGAAGATGTTAAATCAGGAAAAAAACAGAAAATAAATGCTATATGGCTTGAAATTTCGGGTTGTTTTGGGCAAATAATATCCTTACT
Organism: Clostridium sp. ZBS15; assembly: GCF_023845705.1. NCBI lineage: Bacteria > Bacillati > Bacillota > Clostridia > Eubacteriales > Clostridiaceae > Clostridium > Clostridium sp. ZBS15. The sequence goes on along the minus strand of NZ_JAMQHY010000005.1, from coordinate 25,170 downwards.
TGATGCAAAGGATCCAGATGTTTTATATTTACTTAAAGAATTTGTTAATTTAAATTATTTTGGTAGTATATGTGGAGATTCAGGTGAAACAGCTTATGAAAGAATATTACAAACTTTAAATACTGATTATGTGTTTGTTGTATGTGGAGCAGTCCCATTAAAGGATAATGGATTGTATACAACAATTGCTACGTATAAAGGCAGAAAAATAACAGCTATGGAGGGAGTTAAAACTATAGCCCAAAATGCAAAATATATTGTTACAGTTGGAACTTGCTCTTCTTATGGTGGACCCACTGCTGCTAGACCTAATTTATCTGATGCTGTTAGTGTTAAAGAATTTTTAAAAAGAGATGATATTATTGCAATTCCAGGATGTCCAGCAAATCCAGTTTGGATTATGGGGATTTTGGGATATCTTACTTCTTATGGAGCACCAGAACTAGATAGCGATGGAAGACCTACAGCATATTATGGACAGACAATTCATGATAATTGTTTAAGAAGAAGATTCTTTGATGCGGGAATATTTGCAAAGAAGCTTGGGGATGAAGAATGTATGTTTAAGTTAGGATGTCAAGGACCAGTGACTTATGCATATTGTCCAATAAGCAAGTGGAATGGAACTGAAAATTGGCCAGTTAGAGATAATACAAACTGCATAGGATGTGCTGGACCTAAATTTCCAGACGGCAATGAGCCATTTGTTAGATATGGAGGGGTTTAGATATATGACTAAAATAATAATTGATCCTATAACAAGAGTAAGTGGACTGTTAAGTATTGAGGTAGAGATTGAAAATAATAAAATTGTTGATGCTAAAAGTAGTGGCAGTCAATTTAGAGGTTTTGAGCAAATATTTCAAGGAAGATCACCTTTAGATATTATATATTTAGCACCAAGAATATGTGGAATTTGCTCCACTCATCATACAATGGCTGCAACTTTAGCTTTAGAAGATGCAATGAAGGTTACGCCAGATTTTAATGGAAAGATTGTGCGTGATATTGCTAATGGATTTGAATTGCTCCAAAATTATTTAAGACACGTTTATTTCTTTGTATTTCCTGACTATGTAGATATAGTACATTTGAATCCATTGTATAAGACTGAATCGGCTAAACAGGCTGATTATAGATTATCTAAAGCTGATACAGATAGGATAAATTCTGATTATTTGGAAGCAGTAAAATACAGCAGAGAAGCACATAGAGGAGTAGCTGAATTAGCAGGAAAAGTACCACATTGTCATGGAATATTTGTAGGAGGAACAACTACAAATATTAATATTCAGCAGATAGAGAACATTAAATATAGTATTAATGTAATAAGTAGTTTTGTTGAAGAAAAACTAATACCAGATGTTTATAGAATATCAGAAGTATATAATGATTATTTTAAAATTGGTAAAGGTCATGGAAATCTAATGTGCTATGAATTATACAATGATTATTCACCACCAATAAAGTATTGTGCACCAGGAGTAATTATAAATGGGGTAAAAGAAACATTTGATATTAATAATATTACTGAGAGTGTTGCTAAAACATGGGCAAATGGAACTTCAGAAACAATTATTCCAGGATTAGATGAACCGGCAAAACCTAATGCCTATAAAGAGAATGCATATAGTTGGATAAATGCTCCAAGATATAATGGATATTCTATGGAAGTAGGGGCATTAGCAAGAATGACGTTAAATGGAGGATATAGTGGGGGAATATCTACAATGGATAGAATTGCAGCTAAGTCTTTAGAAGCAAAAAGAATTTGTGAAACAATAAAAGTTTTGATAGAAATGCTTAAGATGGGAAAAGCATATCAAAAAGAGTGGGAGATGCCTGAAAAGGCAAAAGGAATTGGTTTAATAGAAGCAGAAAGAGGTGCTTTAGGGCATTGGTTATCAATAGATAAAAAGCTTGTTTCAAATTATACTTTAATACCTCCATCAGCTTGGAATTTATCACCTGAAGATAGTAAAGGAATAAAAGGCACCGCTGAACAAGCTTTAATAGGAACACAAATAAATGATATTAAACATCCAGTTGAAATAGGAAGAATAGTTAGAAGTTTTGATCCATGCTTAAATTGTGCTGCTCATATTGTTAGTGATAGATATGAACCTTTTAACATAAATATAGTATGATAAAAATTTTTGGTGTGGGAAACATACTCCTTTGTGATGATGGGATAGGAGTAAAGATAGTAGAAAAAATAAAAGATGAAATAGAGAAACTCAGTAAAGATATAGAGGTTATAATTGGAGAAACTGATTATATGTATTGTTTGGACTGCATAAACAAAGAAGATATTGTTATTATAGTTGATAGTACGTATTTAGGATTAAAGCCGGGGGTTATTTCTATTTTTGATTTTAAAGAATGTGATAGGTTTATTACAAATAGTAGAGATGAGCATAATGAAAGTTTATTAAAGATTTTAAGAAAAGAATATAGAGAAGTAAATGGGTATTTAATAGGTATAGAGATAGAAATTATAGATTTCTCTTTAGAGTTATCTAAAACTTTAAAAAATGAATTCTTAAATATATCAATTAAAGTATTTAATGAAATAAAAAATATACTTAAAAGGATTTATGGTGAGGATTATGCATGAAGTATCTTTAATGAGTTCGGTAATAGATATGGTTGAAGATAATTGCAAGAAAAATAATATCAATAAGGTGACTAAAATTATTTTAAAAATAGGAGAATTTTATTATATTGAAAAATCGTATCTTATTTTTGCATTTGAAGCATTAAGTAAAAATGGAATTTGTGAGGGTGCAAAATTAGAAATAAATGAAATTAAGGCAAAAGCATATTGTAAAAAATGTCAACAAGAATTTTCAATAAGTTTTACAAATAAAAAATGTCCTAAGTGTAATTGTTTAAGTAGTGAAATAATTTCAGGTTATGAGATGTTACTTTATAGAATAGAAGGGGAATAATCATATAAAAAAGAAGTGGGGAATATGATAAGAAAAAAGATTGTAATTAAAGGAAGAGTACAAGGTGTTGGCTTTAGACCATTCATTTATAGGATAGCATTAAATAATAATTTAAAAGGATATGTTAAGAATTCTAATAAGGGTGTAGTTATAGAAGTTCAAGGTAATTCTAAAAATGTAGAAAATTTTTTAGAAGAAATCAAGGAAAAACCACCAGATTTAAGCTATATAGATGAAATAAAAATAGAAGATGGAAAATTAGGAAGTTTTAAAGAATTTAAAATTATAGAAAGTAGTGTAGATAATAAAGAGATTACTTTAATATCTCCAGATATAGCAACATGTAAAGAATGTGAAAAAGAATTATTAAATATAAACAATTCTAGAAGATATAATTATGCTTTTATAAATTGTACTAATTGTGGACCAAGATTTTCTATTATAGATAATCTTCCTTATGATAGAAAGAATACTTCAATGAGTAGGTTTGAAATGTGTTTTGAATGTACTAAAGAATATAGAAATCCTATAAATAGAAGATTTCATGCAGAACCAACATGCTGCACAAGTTGTGGTCCACAATTAACTCTTTTAAATAATGAAGGACAAGTAATTAAAAATGTTAATGAAATAGAGGAAGTTAAAAAGTATTTAAAAGAGGGGAAAATTATATGTGTAAAGGGGATAGGAGGATTTAATCTTATATGTAATGGTAAGGATGGAGATTCAATAGAAAAGCTTAGAATTAGAAAGAATAGAAAACGTAAGCCGTTAGCTTTGATGATGCGGGATATAGATGTTGTTTATAAATATTGCAATATAAATTCAATAGAAGAAAAGATTTTAATTGGGAATAAAAAACCAATACTACTTTTAGAAAAAAAGAATAATTTACTTCCTTATAATATTTCATTTAATAATAAACGATTAGGAGTAGTATTGCCATATAGTCCACTTCATTATTTATTATTTGATAATGAGATAGAAACTATAATTTTTACTAGTGGAAATTTAAGTGGAGCACCTATTATATATAATAATTTTCAAGCAGTAAAGAATCTTAAAAATATTTGTGATTACTTTTTGATTCATGACAGGGATATTAATAATCCAATAGATGATGCTGTAACAACTGTGATTTTAAAGGAGGAAAGGGTTATAAGGTTAGGGAGAGGCTATGCACCATTATCTTATAAATATAACTTAGAAAATAATATTTTATCTTTAGGTTCTCAATTCAAAAATACATTTTCTTTAAGCAGCAGAGAGTATTTTTTTACTAGTCCATATATTGGAGATATGGATAGTATTGAATCTATTAAGTATTTTGAAAAACATTTAAATTTTATACAGAATATTTATAATATTAAACCTAATATAATTGCTTTTGATAATCATCCTAATTATTGGTCAAATGATTTTATTGATGAAAAGCAATATAAAACAAGAAAATTATATAATAATTGCAATATGATAGGGGTATATCATCATCATGCTCATATAGTTAGTTGTATGTTTGAGAATAATATAAGAAATAAAGTTATTGGTGTTGCTTTTGATGGCGTTGGATATGGAGAAGATGACCAACTGTGGGGTGGAGAATTTTTAATATGTGATTATAAAAAATTTAGAAGAGTTGGTCACATTGAAAATATTGTATTACCTAGCGGTGATGGGGCAGTAAAAGAACCATGGAAGATTGGGATTTCATTAATATATAAAGCTTTTAGAGAAGAAGTGTGGTATAAAGAAAATAATTTCAATTATGAATATTATAAGAAATTTACAGATAATATTTTTTATGTTATACGTAATTGTTTAAATAGCGATTCAAAAAATAAAATACAGGAAGTTAAAAAAAATTTTAAGGATAAGCCAATTAATTTCATTATTAATATGATTGAAAAAAATATTAATTGTCCTTTAACATCGAGCATTGGAAGGCTATTTGATGGAGTAGCTAGTATTTTAGGATTTATGGGTATTGTAAATTATGAAGGTGAAGCTGCTTTGTATTTACAAAATTTAGCAGAAAACTTTAAAAATTCATTAAATAATAAGATTTTATATAAAGATAAATATAGATATAAAATAATTAAAAAAAATTCAATTTATATAATAAATACTAATAAAATTATATTAGAAATTTTAATGGACATACAAAATAACTTACGCAAAGGTGAAATAGCACTAAAATTTCACAATACTATAATAGATTTTTCACATAAACTTTTACTTAAAATTAGAGAAGAGGAAAAATTAAATACAGTAGCTTTGAGCGGAGGAGTGTTTCAAAATTCAATACTATTAGAAGGCTTATATATTAAATTAAAAGATGATAATTTTAATATTTTAACTCATAAAATTATACCTTGTAATGATAGTGGATTATCTATAGGGCAGATTATTATAGCAAATGAATTGGAGAAGGTGTAAATATATGTGTGTAGCAATTCCTGGTAAGGTTTTAGAAATATATAATAAGGATGCATTAATTCAGTTTGGAAAAATAAATAAAGTGATAAACATAGAATTGATAGAGGATTTAAAAAAGGGAGAATATGTATTAGTACATGCAGGATGTGCAATAGAAAAAAAGAATGAAGAAGAGGCTTTAGAGATATTAGAAATATTTAAAACATTAATAATGTGATATTTTGCTTAGGTAAGATTTTGTAGTAAGCTAATATAATTTAATGGCTATGTTTTAAGTGAATGTTGATATTGTAGTATAAAGCTCATGGACAGGGGAATTTGCTTTAAGAACTCTAAAATAAAGCTTAGTCCAATTAATGCATGCTCCCAATCAAAGATTGCTGACAAGCAATTAATTGTACAAATCTTCATTAAGAGTTCTAAAAAGTAAATTCCAATGCCAGTTCGCCCTTATACTAGAATATCAACGCTATTTTAAAACATAGCCAATTTAATAAAGGGAAAATGATATGTATATTAATAATTTAAAGAAATCAGAAGAAATAGAAACAGCTCTTAAGTTGATAAAGAAAATAAAAGAAAAAGCAACGAAAATAGAAGAAATAAGAATAATGGAAGTATGTGGTACCCATACAAAAAGTATTTATGATAATGGAATAGATAAATTATTACCTAAAAATATAAAATTGATATCAGGGCCTGGATGTCCTGTATGTGTAACTCCACAAAATTATATAGACGATGCTATAGAGTTAAGTAGGAAGAAAAATATAATAATAACTTCATTTGGAGATATGATCAAAATTCCAGGGACAAAAAGTTCCCTAAGAGAAGAAAAGGCAAGAGGGAGGGATATAAGAATTATTTATTCACCTTTAGATGCTTTAAAAATAGCACAAGAAAATAAAACTAAAGAAGTAGTATTTTTAGCAGTAGGATTTGAAACAACAGCACCTTTAATAGCATTGGCTTTAAAGGAAGCAAAAAGTAATAATATTAATAATTTTTCTATTTTACATTCCTTAAAAACTATGCCAAATGCAATGGAAACATTAATTTTAGATGAAAAGATAAAGATTGATGGATTTATATGTCCAGGTCATGTAGCAACAATAATAGGAAGTAGAGTTTTTGAGAAATTATCTAAGAAATATAAAGTACCAATGTTAGTGTGTGGTTTTAAAGCTATAGATATATTATGTGGAATACTTTCTATAATAATAATGAAGGAAAAAGGTGAATATAATTTTATAAATTTTTATAAAACCTTTGTTAAAGAATTTGGAAATAAAAAAAGTAAATCATTATTAGAAGACGTTTTTATAAATGAGGATAGTATTTGGAGGGGCCTAGGAAAGATTAAAGATACAGGTTATAAATTAAAAGAAGAATATATTTTTTTTGATGCGAATATAAGATTCTCATTAAAAGAAAAGAAGATTTTATCAGATAAAAATTGTATATGTGGAGAAATTTTAAAAGGGATTAAAATACCAAAAGATTGCACATTGTTTGGAAAAGTGTGTACTCCAAGTAATCCCATAGGACCTTGCATGGTATCTAGTGAGGGTACTTGTGGGATAGTATATGAAAATTTATAATGTGGCGTAGCCACTTTGTTTTTTAGGAGGTAAAGATGGGTATTATAACTTTAGCACATGGTAGTGGAGGAGAAGAAACAAATAAACTAATAGAAAATATATTTATAAAATACTTTAATACTGAGGAATTAAAAAAGCAAAATGATTCAGCGATATTAAATGAACTTAATGGTAAAATTGCAGTAACAACAGATAGCTTTGTAGTGAATCCAATATTTTTTAAAGGTGGAGATATAGGAAAGTTAAGTATTTGTGGTACTGTAAATGATTTGGCAGTAAGTGGATCAACTCCATTATATATTACAGCAGGATTTATTATTGAAGAAGGTTTTGAAATAGAGAATTTAGAAAAGGTAGTAAAATCAATGACTATTACTGCAAAAGAAGCAAAAGTTAAAATAGTGGCTGGGGATACAAAGGTTGTAGAAAAAGGACGAGGACATAAAATATATATAAATACTACTGGAATTGGAGTAATAGAAAGTTATGGATATATATTAAAAGGTAGTAATGTAGAAGTGGGAGATAAAATAATTTTAAGTGGAACCATAGGAGAACATGGTATGTGTATAATTAACGAAAGGGAAAAATTGTCGGTAGAATCTAACATTATAAGTGATTGCGCTGCTTTGAATATTTTAACTAAAGAAATTATTAAATGTACCAAGGAAATTAAAATTATGAGAGATCCAACAAGGGGTGGGTTAGCTAATACCCTAAATGAATTAGTAAACATAAGTGGAAAAAGTATGAAAATTTATAAAAGAGATATACCTATAACTGAAGAAGTTAGGAGTTTTTGTGATCTTCTAGGTTTTGATCCTTTATATGTTGCTAATGAAGGAAAGTTGATTTGTATAGTTAGTAAAAATGAAGCAGAAAAAGTATTAAGAGTGATGAAGTCAAATGTACTTGGGAAAGATTCAGCTATAATTGGTGAGGTTATAGAAGATGATAGAAAATATCTTTACATTGAAACAGATTTAGGTTCAACCAAAATATTAAAAATGGCACAAGGAGAGTTATTACCAAGAATATGTTAAGTTCAATTACTCTATCCACTTTGATTATGCATATATCAACACTTTGCTAAAACATAGCTTAAAATAAAGTTAAAAAGACTACAGCCCCTTAGTTAGATGCTGAAGTCTTTTTTTGTAATTTTCTACTTTTTTTTTGTTAAAGGTAATTTAAAATTATTTTAATTACATATCATGTTTGTCAATTGTTCCTATAATGTGTTTTATTGTTTTTGAAGATTCAATAATTTTTTTCTTATCTTCAGACGTTAGTATATCGAAATATGTATATAACTTGTCTGTCATATGATCTTTAATAATTTTAATGGTTCTTGTACCAGATTCCGTATTATTAAGCAAAATTTCTTTACGATTTTCAGGATTAACAACTCTGTTTACGTGTCCTTTATTAACCAAGTTGTTTACGATACCAGTGGCCTGTTGCTTGGTAATCATAAGTTCCTTAGCTAAATTAGTCATATTAATAGAATTAAATTTATCTAAGATACATAATGTTTGCATTTGTAATCTACTGATATTAATCACTGGGTTTGTTTCTATGGGTCTAATTATCATTTTTTTCATAAAAACAGATAGATCCATTAATTCATTTAAAATTTCTAAAGTATCTTCATTTTTCAAGAAAATCACCTAACATTTCATTCAGATTTTACATATTTGTATTTATATTAAGTTTATATTCTAATTACAAAAAGGTCAACAAATATTTACAGTAAATACTTATTGACATAGATGGAATTTCATTGTAAGATAATTTTCATAGTAAATAAATGTTGACAATTTTAAAATAATAATCAGTTAGTAATGTCTGTTAATTATCAAGTGATTTTAGAAATTGGATAAGTATTATAAAGTTTTTTAACTTAAAAATTATCTAATATCAACATAAGAAGAGAGGAATAAAAGGATATGCTTAAATTATTAAAACATTTAAAGAAATCAGTTTGGCTTATTTTAGCTATATTAGTTTTATTGGTAGGGCAAGCAGTTTGTGATTTGACTTTACCTAAATATACTTCTGATATTGTTAATGTAGGTATTCAACATGGAGGAGTAGATAAGATAACTCCAGATGTAATTAGAGAAAGTGAAATGGAGAGACTTTCTTTGTTTATGGAAGACAAAGATTATAAAGAAGTACTAGAAAATTATGACTTGGTTAACAAGGGATCTACTTCCGATGAAGAATATCCTTTATTAGAAGAAGAAAATCTTTATGTATTAAAAAATATTGATAAAGATAAAATTGAAGAATTAAATTCAATATTTGGAAAATCGATGGTGATGGTTTCTAATTTTGAAAGTGATTCAGATAAAGTTAAGGCTATGGAAAATCAAATGATTAGTTCATTCCCTCCAGGAGTATTAAAGGAAAATGCAAATATCTTTGATATATTTAAAGTTATGCCAGAAGAACAATTTAAAGAAATAACATCAAGCATGAATGAAATGTTTAGTAAGTTAGATGATAGTAGCATTGATCAAATGGCAGTTTCTTTTGTGAAAAATGAATATACTAAAATTGGTGTTAATATGGATAAATACCAAACTAATTATATATTCTCATCTGGAGCAAAAATGCTTGGATTTGCATTAGTTAGCATGATGGCAACAATACTTGTAACATTGATAGCTTCAAGAGTTGCAGCTGCATTTAGCAGAGATTTAAGAAGCAGTGTATTTAAGAAAGTTGTTGGATTTACAAATAAAGAATTTGATGATTTTTCAACAGCATCATTAATTACACGTTGTACTAATGATATTCAACAAATTCAAATACTTACAGTAATGGTACTTAGATTTGTATTATATGCCCCAATTCTTGGGATAGGTGGATTTATAAAAGTTTTAAACACCAATAGTACAATGTCTTGGGTCATTGGTGTAGCAATACTGTCTATATTAAGTCTTGTAAGTGTGTTATTTGCAATAGCTATGCCTAAATTTAAAAAATTACAAAAATTGGTTGATAAAATAAACTTAGTTGCTAGAGAAATCTTAACAGGAATTCCTGTAATACGTGCATTCAGTACGGAAAAACATGAAGAAGAACGTTTTGATAAAGTAAATAAGGAGTTAACAGACGTTAATTTATTTGTTAATAAGATAATGGCTTGTATGATGCCTGCAATGATGTTTATCATGAATGGAATCACAGTTTTAATTGTATGGGTTGGTGCTAGTAAAATAGAAAATTTAACAATGCAAGTTGGAGACTTAATGGCATTTATTCAATATACAATGCAAATTATAATGGCATTTTTAATGCTTTCAATGATATCAATTATGATTTCACGTGCTGCAGTATCAGCAAAGCGTATTGCAGAAGTTTTAGATACAGAAGGACTTATAAAAGATCCTGTATCGGCTAAATCATTTGAGTATAATAAAAAAGGTTATGTAGAATTTAAGAATGTTAACTTTAGATATCCAAATGCAGAAGAAGATGTTTTAAGTAATATTAATTTTACTGCAAAACCAGGACAAACTACAGCAATTATAGGAAGCACAGGTAGCGGTAAAACAACATTGGTTAATTTAATACCTCGTTTTTTTGATACAACTGAAGGAGAGATCATAGTTGATGGCGTAGATGTACGAAATGTTACACAACATGATTTAAGAGATAAAATTGGATATGTTCCTCAAAAAGGAATGCTATTCTCAGGAACAATAGAATCAAATATTAAATATGGTGCTGAAAATGCTCCAAAAGAAGTAATGATAAATGCAGCTAGAGTTGCACAAGCCACTGAATTTATTGAAGCAAAGGATGACACATATAATAGTCCAATTTCTCAAGGTGGAAACAATGTATCAGGAGGACAAAAGCAAAGATTATCAATAGCAAGAGCAATTGCAAAACAACCAGAAATATATATATTTGATGATAGTTTTTCTGCCCTTGATTATAAGACAGATATAGTTCTTAGAAAGGCATTAAATGAACAAATAAAAGATGGTACTATTTTAATTGTAGCTCAAAGAATTAGTACAGTATTAAATGCTGATCAAATTATTGTTTTAGATGAAGGAAAAATAGTAGGAAAAGGAACTCATAAAGAATTATTAAAATCCTGTGAGGTTTATAAGCAAATTGCTTTATCACAACTTTCAAAGGAGGAACTTGAAAATGAGTAAGGGTATGCAAAGAAAAGGTGCAATGGGCGGCAAAATGGTTGCAGGAGAAAAAGCCAAGAATTTTAAAGGTACTATGAGTAAGTTAATGAAATACTTAAGTGAATATAAAATTCCTATAATTTTTGTATTTGTTTTTGCAATTGGTAGTACAATATTTTCTATAGTAGGACCTAAAATTTTAGGTAATGCAACTACAGAATTGTTTGAAGGATTAATGAGAAAAGTATCTGGAGGATCAGGTATTGATTTTGATAAAATTGCAAAAATACTTGGAGGATTAATTTGTTTATATATTATTAGTGCGATATTCTCATTTATACAAGGAATATTAATGACAAATGTTTCTCAAAAATTAACATATAAATTAAGAAAAGAATTATCAGAAAAAATACATCGTATGCCAATGAAATTTTTTGATGGTAGAACACATGGTGAAGTATTATCAATTTTCACCAATGATATAGATACACTATCTCAAAGTTTAAATCAAAGTGCTACTCAACTTATAACATCAATTACAACTATTATAGGTATTATGATAATGATGTTTAGCATTGACTGGATAATGACTTTAGTAGTTTTGTGTATCTTACCAATTTCTATGGCCATCATAGGATTTGTCGTTAAGAAATCTCAAAAACATTTTAAGGCACAACAGAAGTATTTAGGTCATGTAAATGGTCAAGTTGAAGAAGTCTTTAGCGGCCAAAATATAGTTAGGGTGTTTAATAAAGAACAAAAGGTAATTGATGAATTTGAAAAATCTAATGATGTATTATATAAGTCAGCATGGAAATCTCAATTTTTATCAGGACTTATGATGCCAATAATGACTTTTGTAGGTAATCTTGGATATGTAGCAGTTTCAATTTTAGGTGGATATTTTGTAATCAATGGTAGAATTACAGTTGGTAATATTCAATCATTTATTCAATATAGTAGGAACTTTACTCAACCAATTGGTCAAATCGCTCAGGTTTCAAATTTACTACAATCAACAGCAGCTGCGGCTGAAAGAGTTTTTGAATTTTTAGATGAGGAAGAAGAAGATCAATTTGCTAAAAATCCTGTATCTAGTAATGATGTTCATGGTAATGTAGAGTTTAAAAATGTACAATTTGGATACAATAAAGACAAAATTATAGTAAATGATTTTAGTGCTAAAATTAAAAAGGGACAAAAGATTGCAATTGTAGGACCAACAGGAGCTGGTAAATCAACAATAATTAAACTTTTAATGCGTTTCTATGATGTAAATAAAGGGAAAATTTTAATTGATGGTAATGATTTAAGAGACTTTAATCGTAGTGAACTTCGTGAGGCATTTGGTATGGTATTACAAGATACATGGTTATATAACGGAAGCATAATGGAAAATATTAGATATGGTAAATTAGATGCAACTGATGAAGAAGTGATTGAAGCAGCCAAAGCGGCTCATGTTCACAACTTTGTAAAAACTTTACCAGATGGATATGATATGGAATTAAATGAAGAAGCAAGTAATGTTTCAGCGGGACAGAAACAATTATTAACAATAGCAAGAGCTATATTAGCTGATCCAAAGATTCTTATTCTTGATGAAGCAACAAGTTCAGTTGATACAAGAACAGAATTACTTATTCAAAAGGCAATGGATAATTTAATGAAGGGAAGAACTAGTTTTGTTATAGCTCATAGATTATCAACTATAAAAGATGCTGATCTAATTCTTGTAATGAAGGATGGGGATATTATAGAGCAAGGAAATCATGAAAATCTGTTAACTAATAATGGATTTTATGCGAACCTTTATAATTCACAGTTTGAAAAGGCAAAAGCAATGTAAAAATCTTATAAATGGATTAAAATTTAAAAAAATATAATTTAAAACAAATGATAACGTAGAGAAATACTTAAATATATAGTATAAAAAGTGCCTAAATATTAATTATTTTAATATTTAGGCTTATTTTTATATTGAAAAATATCGAATATATAAATGTAGTACACATTTAATTAGTCAGTTTAGTAGATCATTATACTTTTAAATAAATATGTTAATAATGATAAATTATGAAAAATAACCAAAAAGTGATATAATATTGAAATTGATGTAAATGATATCATACAATAAAACTAACATTAGAAAAAAATACAATCTAATAATTAATAATTAATACTTAAATAGAAAATTTATGTATTAGTAATAATAATAATTACATAAAATAATAGGAGTGATTTTTATGATAAATAAAATAGCGGATAATGAATTAATGCAGGCATTTTACACATTAATGCCTTGTTTTAAATATTATTTTGAAGATGAATTAATTTTTACAATATCTAATACGGAAAGATTTTTATTAGTTAAAGACAGTGCAAACTTAAAAATGCAATCTAAAACAGGCGATATAATTCCAGAGGGATGTGCAGCTGATGTTTGTCTAAAAGCTAAAAAACAAATATCTATTATGGTGCCAGAAAGTGTATTTGGAGTAACACTAAAGACAATAGCAATTCCAGTTTTTGAAGATAATAAAATAGCAGGAACAATAGTAATTGGTATGAGTGTTGAGAGAAAAGAAAAAATGGCAGACATGTCAAATACTTTATCAGAGTCATTAGGACAAATAGGTAATAATTTATTTGATATGTCTTCAGGACTTCAAAAAATATCTGAAACTAATTTAGACATAGAAAGATTTATAGAGCTTACAAATGAAAATTATAAGAAAACAGATGGTGTTCTGAAATTTATAGAAAGTATAGCAAAACAAACTAATATGCTTGGTTTAAATGCAGCTATAGAATCAGCAAGAGCAGGAGAATATGGAAAAGGATTTAGTGTAGTATCTAATGAAATTAGAAAATTATCTCATTCAAGTAGTGAATCAATAAATGAAATTAATAAAATATTGAGTAGTATTCAAAATTCAATAAATGAGATATATAATAGATTTAATGCATCAAATTTATTATTAGATGGACAGGCATCTGGATTAGAAGAAATTACTGCAACGGTTCAAGAACTTAATTCTACTGCAGCGCTTCTAAAAGAATTTGCTGCTACAATATAAAATGGGAGATGTTAATATGAAAATAACCACATTAATAGAAAATACACAGGATAAGGATGAGAAGCTAAAAAATGAACATGGTCTTTCTATGTTTATTGAAGGAAGTAATTGCAATGTCTTATTCGATACTGGAAAAACAGGAGATTTTATTGAAAATGCTAAAAAACTAAATGTTGATCTTAAGAAGACTGATATTTTAGTTTTAAGTCATGCTCATTATGATCATTGTGGTGGGGTTAAAAGATTACTAGAAACTTATGATATAAAACCTAAACTTGTAGTAAGTAATCATTTTTTTAATAGAACAGATAAATATCATTATTCTGATGGAAGTTTAAAATCAGATTTTTCAAAAGAACCTGGATATGCTTATATAGGAACAGACTTTGATAAAAATTATATAGAGAGTAAAGGTGTTTCTGTAGAAAGTTTAGAAAAGGATATTTTAGAAATATGCGATAATATTTTTGTATTCTCTAATTTTAATAAGTACTATGAATTCGAAAAAGTAAACCCTAATATGCAACGTAAAGTTAATGATGAATATATAGTTGATACATTTGATGAAGAAATCGCTTTAGGAATAAAAACTAAAAAAGGTTTAGTTATATTACTTGGATGTGCACATCCAGGATTTTTAAATATGGTAAAAACCATAGAAGAAAGAACTAATGAAAAGATAGTAGGAATAATAGGTGGTACACATCTTATAGAAGCGGATGATGATAGAATAAAAAAATCAGTAGATTATTTAAAGAAATCAGGTGTTGAACTATTAGGATTATCTCATTGTACTGGTGAAAAAGCAGTAGAAATATTTAATGAGGAATGTAAAACTTCATTTACCAATAGAACAGGTACAATAGTAGAATTAGATTAATTTTTAGGATATAAATTACTTAATAAATTTAAGGAGCTGTCTCAGAATGATTTTTTAAATCATTAGCTGATGACGGTTCCTTTTCATTTATAAATTAGGCTATGTTTTAGCAGAATGTTGATATATGCATAAGCAAAGTGGACTGAGTAATTGAACTTAGGAATGCTAAAATGAGTATAGTCCCATTTTAGCTTGCTCCCAATATAAAATTGTACTGTGTGAAAGTTCATGTAACCAAATATAAAATTTGGACATTCACTTTTGACAAGCAGTAAATATGANNTGCATATATCAACACGCATTAAAAACAGAGCCATAAATTAATTAAAAGATAGCTACAATAATTAAAAAATATATATTAAATAGTAACCGCTTATATATGAATTTCATATTATGTAGTATGTGTTAATTCTTAAGTTAAAATATATAATTTTTAAATTTTAATAGATTAAAATCCTTAAATAAAAATATAGATATTAGATAATTCTATTTTTAACCAAGGAGGATTAAATATGACACAATGGAAATGGTGTGTAGAAGGTCAAGATGGAAAGGTTATAAAAGGCTGGTATGAAGAAAATGGGAAATGGTATTATTTAAATGATGAGGGAATAATGCAGACTGGGTGGGTAAAAGACAAAGATGGATTATGGTATTATATGGATTCCAATGGAATAATGCAAACTGGATGGATTAAGCTAAAGGAAATTTGGTATTATCTTGAGGAATCTAGTAATGGCTATAAAGGAAAATGTTATATTGATTGTACTGCAAGTATTAATGGGAAACAGTATACTTTTGATAAAGATGGTAGTATGTTAGAAAATACTTTAGTATCTGATGCTTGTATTGATTTTATAAAATCTTGGGAGGGTTTTTTTTCAAAACCATATTATGATATGGTTGGAGTCTTAACATTAGGTTATGGAATGACTGGAGATGAAATAAAGGGGTTATCTAGTATAACTGAAAGTAAAGCAAGTGAAATGTTAAAAAATTTAATTAACAATAAATATGCTAAAATAATAAAAAAAGATTTAGATGATAAAAATATAAGTTTAAAACAAAATGAACTAGATGCATTAGTAAGCTTTGCATATAATTGTGGGGTAGTAGGATTGCTAGGTTCTACACTATATAAAAATATAATTGCAGGAATAAGAGATAAAGATATAATTACTTCTAATTTTCAAGCTTGGAGTAATGGTGGAGGAAAAAGAATAGAAGGGCTTTATAGAAGAAGAACTAAAGAGGCTGCCATGTTCTTAAGTGCAGATTATAGAGGTAATATATAATAAATATGTACACTAAAGACTAGAGATTAAATTTAAGGGTAATTATAATTTTATGGGTTATATTAAACCTTAAATACTATAATTACTCTTTTGAGTAAATTATTAATTTTAAGAGAATTTATAAAAAATTATTTACTTTTAAAAAATTTAAGCTATAATAAGATAAAGAATAAAATATAAGAATAGATAATTATTTTTATATACAATTTCATATTGTTAAAAATTTTGACAAGAACTTTTAATTTAGTCCAGAGAGGCTAAAAAGGGGAGATAATAGTATTTTCCTCTTATTTATTTAAGGAGGTATTTTTTTTATGTCAGAAATTATAAGTATTACAAAAGAGCAATTCGGAGAAATTTCGTGGAAAAAAACAGGGGGCAAGTTAGTATTAGCATTACAACACTTAATTGCAATGTTTGGAGCAACTGTTTTAGTTCCTATTTTAACCGGTCTTGATATTTCGGTAGCATTATTTTGTGCAGGTATTGGAACATTAGTATTTCATATTTGTACAAAAATGAAAGTTCCAGTCTTTTTAGGCTCATCATTTGCATTCATTCCAGTAATATGCGCTGTTGGACAAACATATGGCGATTTAAGATATGCACAAGGTGGAATAATGATAGCAGGTCTAATCTATGTCTTAATGTCTTTTATTATCAAAAAAATTGGTACTGATAAAATAAAATATGTATTACCAGCACAAGTTGTTGGACCTATGATTATGGTAATAGGATTAAATTTAATTCCAACAGCTATAAATATGGCTAAAGACAATTTAATCATTGGAGTTATAACATTAGGAGTAACTTTATCAGTAAAATATTTAGGAAAAGGATTTATATCTCAAATATCAATATTATGTGGGGTTATTGTAGGGTATATAGTATCTTATTTTATAGGGTATGTTAATGTTCAAGCAATTTCAGAAGCGAGCATTATAGTTATTCCACATTTTACATTACCTAAATTTGATTTAGGAGCGATAATGATTATTGTACCAGTAGTACTAGCTACTTTTATGGAACATATTGGTGACATAACAACAAATGGTCAAGTTGTTGGAAAAAATTTCATAGAAGAGCCAGGATTAAATAGGACTTTACTAGGAGATGGACTAGCTACTATAATAGCAGCATCATTTGGGGGACCAGCTAATACTACATATGGAGAGAATACTGGAGTTTTAGCAATTACTAAAAATTATGATCCATCAATATTAAGATTAGCAGCTATATTTGCAATAATGCTAAGCTTTATAGGTAAGTTTGGATCTGCAATAAGCACAATTCCACAAGCTGTTATGGGTGGAATAAGTATAATGTTATTTTCTATGATTTCATTAGTTGGATTTAATACTATAAAATATCAAAAAGTGAAAATAGATTGGAGAAATTTACTTGTAATTAGTACAATACTAGTAATAGGACTTTCAGGAACTTTCATAGAGAAAAAATTTGGAATTTTAGTAGGAATAAGAATAAATGATACAGTATCTATATCAGGATTAAGCTTTGCAGCAATTGTTGGAGTAGCATTAAACTTAATATTAAACAGAGTGAATTTCAAAAAATAAAATAATAAATAAAGGCTCTGTTTTAGCGGAGTGTTGATATATGCATAAGCAAAGTGGGCGGAGTATAAGTATAAGACTATATCATTTCTGTAAGTATTTAGTTATAGAAATGATATAGTCTTTTTTATTTTTATATTAGTTTTTTCATATGCTTTAAAAAAGACAAATATATATAAATCAAATAAAACATTAAAATGATTATAAAATTAATTAAAAAATTAAGAGAGATAGCTTTTAACTATTAAGAAATGTTGAATACACTCGAAATATTAAATATAAATTATAAGGTTAGCTTGATTACAATTTAAAGTATAAAAAGTTCTATTAAATATTAATAAATCCTATATTATATGATAAAAGGGGTGGAATAACATATGAAAGATATAAAAATTTTAATAGTTGATGATTCACCATTTCAAATAGCATTGCTTAGAGATGCATTAACAGAAAATGGGTTTAATGTTGTTGGAGAAGCTCAATCGCTAGAGGAAGCTATTGAAGAGACTAAGAAATTAAAACCTGATTTAATAACAATGGATATGACTATTCCAGGTACTGATGGTTTTGAATGCACAAGAGAAATACACAAAATTGATGATAGTATTAAAGTTATTATTGTTAGTGCAATGATGGATGATGAACTTATAAAAAAAGCTAAGAAAACAAAAATATCAGGTTATATTCAAAAACCAGTTGATTCAGAAGAATTAACGTTGTTAATAAATAGAGTTATGGGGGATGAAGAACTTCATTCAGAATTAGAACTTTTATATCCAAATGTATTTAAAGAATCTATAATAAATTTATTTAGCAAATTAACAAAAACAGATGCTGAAGTTATTGATGATTATAATACTGATAAAGAGATACACAGCGAAGGCATTGTGGCAGTTATGGGGATTATAGGAAAATACTCAGGAAGAATGATTATAGATATGTCATTTGAAACAGCTCAAAATATTGTAACAACATTATTGAAGAGAGAAGCTAAAGATACGAAAGAATTACTTAATGTAGTAGCGGAAATTGCCAATATGTTTGCAGGGAATGCATGCTCAATGATAAATAAAAAGAATAAAGTATTTGGATTAAGAGTAGCACCACCAACTACATTTCACGGTGAATCAATAAATATATCAAAAGCAGAAATAGATAACAATTATTCTGCAAAGATTAAAACTAAATTTGGAGATTTATCAATAAACATAGGATTCAAAAGAGGTGAAAGTGAATGGATGTCAATAATATAAATCCTATAGTAGATGCATTTACAAATGTAATGCCTCAATTAGGTTTAAGTGATATTAAAAAAAATGGAGTAAGTGAAAAAGGCAGATTTATAGAAAGCCCAGGAGTTATAATTATAATAGGACTTATTGGAGACATTAAAGGAAATATTATATATACTATGAATGAAGAAGATGCAAAAAAAATTGCATCAGCCATGATGATGGGAATGCCAGTAGATAAATTTAATGAATTAGCACAAAGTGCTATTTCTGAACTTGTTAATATGCTTACAGCAAATGCTTCAACTAATTTTTCAAATAATAATGTAAATGTAGATATATCTACACCAACTCTTATACATGGAAAATTTACTGCAAATTCTAGTTCGGATAAAGTAGTATGCATATCTATGGAGATTAATGGAGCTGTTATAGATGTTAATATTTCTTTAATAAAGAATACAATTTAATTTTTAGGCTCTGTTTTAGCAGAGNNNNAATTGAACTTAGGAATGCTAAAATGAGTATAGTCCAATTACAATGCTACTTTGTATATACCAACACATATTTAAAATATAGATTAAAATGAAAATTAATTATTATTTGCAAATAGTTCATTTGCTTTTTGAGCTATACGAGTTCCAAATATCTTAAACATTTCTTTGCTTTCTTCAAAATTTTCTTTTAATGCAACAGCACCTAAATGTATATAAGGTTGTCCTAAAGAAGAACCCCCAGAATAAACTAGCATACCTTTAACCATGATATGATTAATTATAGTTAAGATAGCTGTATCAGCACCACCTTGTGCAAAGTTGGCAGTTGCAAAGACTGCTCCGATTTTACCACTAAGATTACAATTTGAAGATTCATCAAACCATTTTTTTAGTTGCCAACACATATTGGCGTGATAGGTTGGTGTTCCAAAGATTACAGCATTGCTTTTATCAACAAAATTATAGTCAATATTATCAAGATCAAAAATTCCTACTTCAATGTTTTTTTCTAGCTTCATGCTAGAAGCAATAACATCTGCCATCTCTTTTGTTTTTCCAGTTTTACTAAAATAAATTATAGATATTTTCATAAATTGCAACTAGAAAGTGTAATTATATAAACTTTCTAGTAAGTCACATCCTTTCTAAATAACATATATATAATTATACAGTAATTTTATAAAATATGAGAGGTTAATTAATGTGAATAATGTTTTAAATTAATTGAATAAAATTTATATTAAAAGTAAAAAAGATATTGTATCTAAGCGTAATACATTTGGAATGGATACTAAATATTTAAGAATCTATCATTATAAATTAGAATCTAGCGCAGTAGGGGCGGCATTACTACATATAGAAAAATTTATGAATCAAATTTAAAATTCTCAGAAAATCAAGGAAATAACAATAGCTATTTTCTTGATTTTTTATTATTTTTTGAAAACGTATTGACAAAATTATAAAAAGTTTCTAATATAATATTAAAAGACTTTTATAAAAGTACTTTAATAAGTTTTTGGGAAGGAGCAAGTAAAATGAGAAATGAAAAAATAAAGACTAGAATAATTGTACCGGATAGATATATAGCTAAAGTAAACGGTTCACTTAATAAAATAATAGATGTTATATCAGGAATGTTTATACCAATTATTAATGTTATGAGTGCTGCAGGAATTTTAAAAGGAATTGTTGCCATATTAGAGGCGATAAATATATTATCATCTAATAATGATACATATGTAATTTTCAATGGAATAGCAGATGCATTTTTTTATTATATTCCTGTATTTTTAGCATTTACTTCTGCTAAAAAGTTAAAGGCTAATAAATATACAGCTGTATTTATAGCAGTTATTATGTTGCATCCTAATATAACGAGTTTACTTAAGGAAAAAGATATGATTAATTTTATGGGTATACATATTAGTTCAGTAACATATTCATCTAGCGTGATTCCAATAATATTAGCAGTTGGACTTTTACATTATGTTGAAGGACTTTTTTCTAAGATTATACCAAGTGTAGTAAAAGAATTTTTTACACCGTTATGTTCTATCCTTGTAGTTGTTCCTATAACGTTTATAGTATTTGGACCGATTGGAACTATAATTGGTAATGGATTAGCAAGTATATATGAAAATGTTTATGCATTTAATCCAATTATGGCAGGGGCCTGTTTAGGTTTTTTAATTCAGCCTATGGTTATATTGGGATTTCATTGGAGTCTTGTTCCTTTAGCAATTAATAATATTGCTTTAAATGGATCAGATACAATTTTAGCTTTAATGGGACCTGCTGTTTTTGGACAAGCTGGGGCAGCTTTAGCAGTATTTTTTATTACTAAAAATAAAAAGTTAAAGACAGTAGCAGCATCGGCATCAATCTCAGCAATATTTGGAGTAACAGAGCCAGCATTATTTGGTGTAAACCTTTTATTGAAAAGACCATTACTTTTTGTTTGTATAGCTGGTGGAATAGGTGGTGCCATAGTTGGAGCAAGTGGTTCAAGTGCCATGTCTTTTGCATTTCCAGGATTAGGAACAATACCAGTTTTTCTAGGAATGGGATTTAAAGGTTTTTTACTTGGATGCATAATTGCTTTTATAATAAGTTTTTTATTAACAATAGTATTTAAATTTAAAGATATAGAAAATTAAATAGAAAAACACTTTATCTAAAAATAGATGAAGTATTAATATATAAATTCATGGCTATGTTTTAGGAATATATTGATAGGTTCCTAAGAAAAGTGTGATGAGCAATGCAGCAGGAGCCATTACAACAACAAGAAGTGGTGCAATATCAGCATTACCTGAATTAAAAGAAGTTGAAAATATGATAGTGTAATAAACTATTTTTATAGCTTTTATTAAAAAAGATAAGTAGCTGTCATAAAATGATTTTTTAAAATTATTTTATGATGGCTCTTTTTATATTTTAAAATATGAATGGTTACTTGATAATAGAATAATTTTATGAACATTTATTAAAGTTACTGCATAAAAAGATAATACATAGATAGATGTTTATTAATATGCAAATGGTAGATACTAAATATAATATTATCATTGACTTCATATAGATGGTGGTCTATATTATATATAGATGAATATCTATATAAGGGAGTGAGTTTATTGAACTATGAGAATAATTCCAAAATTATTAAAGCACTTTCTGATCCAAATAGATTAAGAATTATTGATATATTATCTTGTGGAGAAAGATGTGCATGTGATATATTGAAAAATTTTGAATTTACTCAACCAACATTATCTCATCATATGAAGGTATTAATTGATTGCGAAATAGTAAATGTTAGAAAAGAAAGATCTTGGAATTACTACTGTTTGAATATCAATAAATGTAATAATCTAATTTTATTCTTGATGAACATCATTGCAAATACAGAGGATTGTATTTGCAATGATAAAACAAAATATGAATGCAAATAAAGGAGTGAATTAATATGAAAAAAATGATTATTTTTGATCCAGCTATGTGTTGCTCAACAGGAGTTTGTGGTCCATCTGTTAATCCAGAATTATTAAGAGTTGCAACAGTATTAAACACTTTAAAAAATAAAGGGATAATAGTTGAAAGATATAATCTTACAAGTAATCCTCAAATATTTGTAACTAATACAATTATAAACCAGATACTAATGACAAAGGGCTTAGAGGCTCTTCCTATTATTATGGTAAATGGTAAGATTGTTAAAATGGGCAGTTATCCTAGTAATAAAGAATTTTGTCAATTATTAAATATACCAGAGGATTATTTAAAAGCAAATATAAAGAGACCTACTAAATGTAACTGTAAAGGTGGATGTTGTTAATTATAAATAAAAATAATAAGTTTATGTATCATATTTTACAATATATAAAGAAAGGAAGATAAAAATGTTTAAATTATTTGATTTAGAAAAATTAAACTTAACAAAATATTTGTTTTTTACAGGTAAAGGTGGAGTAGGAAAGACTTCAACTGCTTGTGCAGTAGCAGTTACTTTAGCAGATTTAGGAAAGAAGATAATGCTCGTTAGTACAGATCCAGCTTCAAATCTTCAGGATGTATTTGATACAGAACTAAATAATAAGGGAGTTAAAATAAAAGATGTTCCTAATTTAAAAGTTGCAAATTTTAGTCCGGAAGATGCTGCTGCTGAATATAGAGAAAGTGTTATAGCTCCTTATAGAGGAAAGTTACCAGAAGCTGTTTTAAATAATATGGAAGAACAACTTTCAGGTTCATGTACAGTTGAAATTGCAGCTTTTAATGAATTTTCATTAATGATAACAGATAAAAGTGTAAGTAATGAATATGATCACATTATTTTTGATACAGCTCCAACAGGGCATACATTAAGAATGCTTCAATTACCTTCAGCGTGGAGTAATTTTATTAGCGAAAGTACTCATGGGGCATCATGTCTTGGTCAACTTGCAGGATTAGAAGATAAAAAAGAGATGTATAAAAAAGCAGTTGAGACTTTAGCTGATAAAGAAGAAACTACACTTATACTTGTTTCAAGAGCAGAGATAACTCCTTTAAAAGAAGCAGAAAGAGCATCTAAGGAACTTCAAGATATTGGAGTTGAAAATCAACTTTTAATTGTAAATGGAGTACTTCAACAGTGTGATGATTATTTGTCTAAATCCATTTATGATAAACAACAAAATGCACTAAAAGATATTCCAGAAGGATTAAAGAATATTGAAACTTTTGAAATTCCACTAAGGCCTTATAATATAACAGGATTAGAAAACGTAAGATCATTGTTAAAAGACAATTCTATTGTAATAGACAATGAAATTTTAAATGTAACTGAAATACCAAAACTAAATAGTATAATTGAAGATTTATATAAAAATGATAAAAAGGTAATATTTACAATGGGCAAGGGTGGAGTAGGAAAAACTACTATAGCTGCTGCAATTGCACTTGGATTATCAAAAAAGGGTAAGAAAGTACATTTGACAACAACTGATCCTGCTGGACATTTAAAATTTGTATTAGATGAAAGTTATGGAATTTCATTAAGTAATATTGATGAAAAGGAAGAACTTGAAAAATATAAAGAAGAAGTGTTAGCTAAAGCAAGAGAAAACAATATGAGTGAAGAGGATATAGCTTATGTTGAAGAGGATTTAAGATCACCATGTACTCAAGAAATAGCTGTGTTTAGGGCTTTTGCTGAAATAGTTGAAAGATCAGAAAATGAGGTTGTTGTTATTGATACAGCTCCAACAGGGCATACTTTATTACTATTAGAATCAACAGAAAGTTATAATAGGGAAATTGTTAGATCAGAAGGAGATATTCCAGAATCAGTTATAAAACTTTTACCAAAATTAAAAAATCATAAAGAAACTGAAGTTATAATTGTAACCTTAGCAGAAACAACACCAGTTTATGAAGCTATGAGACTTCAAGAAGATTTAAATAGAGCAGAAATTTATAGTAAATGGTGGGTTATAAATTCAAGTCTTTATGCTACAAATACTAGTAATGACATATTAAAAGCTAAGGCTAGCAATGAGATAAAGTGGATAAATAAAGTGGATAAAATATCAAATGGAAATTTTGCAGTAATTCAGTGGAAAGCAGAAGAAGTAAAGGGAGATAAACTTAAAGAATTATTAAATTAAAGTATTATCCCACTACATTAATGAATGAAATTTTGTGGTGGGATAAATAATATTAATAGAGATGATAAAGCAATAAGTTTGTTTTAAAAGTAAGGAGGAAAAAATGAGAATAATAGTTATAGGAGCAGTAGCAGCAGGAACATCTGCAGCTGCTAAAGCACGTAGAAATGATGATTTTGCTGAAATAGTAATATACGAAAGAGATAAAGATATTTCTTATTCAGGTTGTGGCTTGCCATATTATATTGGTGGAGAAATTAAAGAACTTGATGAACTTACTCCAAGGAATCCTTCATTTTTTAAAAAGAAATACA
>NZ_JAMQHY010000049.1:0-2004 GCF_023845705.1 Clostridium sp. ZBS15 | reverse complement strand
AGTTGTGGCGTCCGAGGCATAGCCGGGAAGCGAATGCGCGTCAGGATGAACGCTGAAGGCATCGAAGCGTGAAGCCTCTATCAAGATGAGATTTACCAAATCGTAAGCTAGTAAGACCCCTTGAAGAGTACAAGATTGATAGGTCAGTGGTGGAAGTAGGGCAACATATTTAGCTGACTGATACTAATAGGTCGAGGGCTTGACCAATAAATAATTGTTATATACAATTTATGTGCAATTTTGAAAGAACATTCTTTCAAAGGATCTGGTGATGATGGCATGGAAGTAACACTCCTACCCATTCCGAACAGGAAAGTTAAGATCCATAGCGCCGAAGGTACTGCACGGGAGACTGTGTGGGAGATTAGGACGTTGCCAGGTAAGCTTAAAGAGATAGTTTTTATAACTATCTCTTTTTTAGTATATAAAAATAATATGAAGGTAATGTTAATAATAGATAGAGTTTAATATACACTATTAAAACTTAAAATATTTTAATATTATCAATATATAGTTAGACAGTCTGACTTTTTTATCTGTAGATGAAATAAAAAAGTCCATGAGATGTTGTTCTTTTTTAAGTAAAAGTTATATATGTTAAGTGCAATACTATTTATTTTAATTAGTATTGCACTTTTTTCTTTCCTTTTATAAGTTTATCCACAACATTATAAACATTATATTGGGTTTTTATTAATAATTACTCCTTAGCAGACTTTCTTTATAGTTTATTTTTCTAACTATAACACTTAATGAAAAGCCACTTGGATTATATTTAGAAGATGCATTAGAAGCTATGAAAGCTGTAAATTCTCATTTGGAAAAAATATTTATGCTTGGATTTATGAGAAGGTATGATAAATCATATGCTTATGCTAAACAAAAAATTGAAGAGGGGTCTATAGGTAAGGTTGTCTTGGTAAGATGCTATGGGAAATAGGAGGAGCTTATGAACATAAAGAATTTGATAAAATAAATGATGCTGAAACTGTAGCCGCTATGGTTAAGTTAAAAAATGGAACTATGACACTACTTGTTGCTGGCAGAAATTGTGCTCATGGATATCATATAGAAACTGAAATAATAGGAACTAAAGGAACATTAAGAATTGGAACAACTCCAGATAAAAATTTAGTAACGGTATTTAATGATAATGGAATTAATAATGAATGTGCTGGTGGATTTTTAAAAAGATTTGAGGATGCATATTTAGCAGAGGTTAAAGAATTTGTTAATTGTGTATTAGAAAATAGAAAGCCAGTTGTTACTGTTGAAGATGGCGTCTTATCAACTATTGTTGGATATGCATGTAAAGGATCTTTTGAAATTGGAGAATTAGTTAGGGTTGATTGTTCTGAATATGAAAAATTAAAATAGCAAACTAATATACAAAATAAGTAACTTGTATTAATTTATCCAAGGGAAATTAATACATTCTACATTATCAATTCATATATTTGACATATAAATACTATATTTTTTATTTAGTGTAATTGACCAATGTATATTTAATTAAATAATTAAGAAAAAAACTATAGATAAAATAGAAGTATAGTTAATAAAAAGTTGATTTACAATCTATATATATTACATTTGCTAGACTTTAATAGAATTAGAAAACTAATACTAAAATCATAAAATATTAAAATTATGATTTTAATAAGGTGATTTATGAGTTTATATAAACAAACATCAATATAACGGTTCCTAGTGTATCAGTAATTAAATAAATGAGAATTATAAAGAATTTACTAGTATTATAGAGTTAACTTTAAAATATGCATATTTATATGCCAAAGGCAATTAACATATATGGTAAGATAAAACACGTCGCTGAGAGATGCGGCAAACAAGTTAAAAAGAAGTTAAGAAATTAGATTTCAACTGATTAAAAAACTTGTTGACAGAAAAGAAATTAAATGTTATAATAATTAAGTCGCTTAAGGGTGACACAATAAAACAAAAGTTGACAAGAAAGTCAACGATGAAAATTTGGTCTTTGAA